>NZ_DAIUEH010000007.1:0-121952 GCF_036845245.1 Methylobacter sp. | reverse complement strand
CGGGGGTCGTCGTACGCCGCTCCACTAACGTTACGCTTCCTGTACTCCTTCGTTGATTTCTACAGTTGCATCAACCGTCCGGCAAGTCCGTCTGAGTCACTTGCGTGGAGGATAAATACTTGTAACTGCCCTTGCGCATATTGAAAAAAAACAATTCGGGCAGGCTCATCAAAATACCGGTTGCGCCCGATTTCAAATTATCCCCCGAATCCAAGGGCCAGCTGAAAAAACCATAAACGCTTTGACCGATGGCGGCAGCGGTGTTGACAAGACCGAACACGGGTCTAAGCGGCACATTGTCGTCGGTAAAAAATACAAACAACGCGTCATCGGGATTATACCGGTATAAACGGCTGCTGATGATATTTGACTCCCTCAGTGCCGTTAGCGGATCGTTTTGACCAGCGGCCAGCTTTGCCAGTTCAAGACCGCGGTATGAATCCAAATCATAGTTCTGCGTCACATGGTAATGATCCAGAACCGATTGGTAGGCGACAAATGGGATGAAGTTATAGGGTATCTCTACATGACCACCCAACCGTTTTCCGGACTCCTGTATCGTTAAAGCTTCCAGGTCCCCGGTTTTATCGCCGGGAAGATAGGGTTCTAACAACGCCTGGTTGATGGTTCTGAACAGTTCTGTGACGCAATTATGGCTAAACAAGTCATAGCGATAGCTTTGTTGCAGTGTTTCAAACAAGCTGTTTTCAATGATATCCAAGGCGGATAATACCCCGGTTAGTTGTTCCGGTGTCAGATTCGGAAGCGGACTCTCCGGAAAACCGATGCTCTTTGAAGGCAAGGTTTTTTCACCGTTATAACGAAAATCATGCCGCTGTTCGCTGTTCAGCAGTTCGATATAACGATTGGCCGCCATTTCGATTTGGCTGTATTCCGACTCGCTCAATCGTTGGCGTGACGCTGCCGATAGCCGGATTTTATTCAGGCCCGTCCGGGCGTCGCTAATCAGCATCCGTATCTGTTCGCCATGTTCAAGGTACTGGTCCGGCCTCAGCCGTTCGCTGTTTTCGGCAAAATCGTCGATAAAAACCCAGTGGCCGGACTGCAATGAAGCGTCGATCGCGATATACCGGGCCATATTGACTAAAACGGCATAGCCCCAGTCCGGCCTATTTGAATCGACTGCTTTGACAAAACTGGTTTCCAGGTCATTGCGAAGCTCCCGTAATACCTGCCTTTCCGCTTCGGAAATCTTGAAGTCGGGCTGATTCAGCCGTAACAGAGCATCGGCTTGCAACGGCGACGCATCTATTATGGCTTTAATCGCAAATAATGCGGTCAGAGAATCCGAGTATCTTTCCGTAAAGGAATAGATCGAGGCGGGAAATTTCTCACCGGCCGGATCCAAATTGACGGCAGGCCACTGGCTGGGCGCCAACGCCTTGATTTGCGCATCGACCGTTGCGCGGCGGCGCTGAAAAAAGTCCGGGCCATAGCGCTGCTCCAATTTCTGGCGCAGGCTTTGAACGCTTAGCGATTGCTGTTTGGTTAATTGGCTGTCTGCATGTTGCGGCTGATGACCCGGTTCAGGAAAAAAAAGCCCGACGCCTTTTAAACGCAAAACCGAAGCCGCATCGGCATCTATACCGGCCTGACCGGCGGTTGATTTCTGCAACAGGCGCCGGATAAAAACCCGCTCTTTATGCAGATCGTCGAGCAGTTTGAACTGTTTTTCCTGCTTCAAAAACTGCCATTTGAATTGCTCTTTAAGCAGATCGAAGGTGTCTTCGCTGACCTCAATGCGGCTTAGATGCATCGGACGATTCTGCAAGTAGCGGTATAAAAAATGGAATCCGGTTTTTTCTTGCCGGAACAGCCGAATCAAGCCGGAATCGACATGTTGATAATGATAAATGTCATCGCCAAACTGTATGGCGGTATGCCCCCCGCTCGAATTCCCTTCGCTGGCTTCGATATACAGGTAGTTAAAACTGGCGGCCGTAACGGCGGAAGGCAGAAAAACCAACGCAGCCATCACCGCATATCTGCCGAGGGCATGCAGACTCGAGCGCATCATGACCCTGATGGCCGGACTTGAAGACTCATTATCGAAGAGCCTTCGACGGTGTTATTTTTCTGACTCGTAACCTTTTTGAATATTTTGCATATTCTCTTGATCGGAGCCTGCAAAATTCTTTTTATAGGTTTCATAAGCGACGCCTTCGATTCCGGCTTTCTTCAAGCCTTTACCAATCGCTATGTAGGTTTTGGGCTCCTGGTCCCAATTTACGATGCCGGTCTTAGCGGCAATATCGCTTAAGCCTTTAAAATAACTATTGTAATCGGCATGGGAAGATTTCACATAAGCCATCGTGTAGTCCGACACTTCATTTTCGTATTTCTTATCTTTATTCGACTGCGAAGAATGACTGCTGGTAATAGAATCGGATAAGCTCCCGACACTGTCGGAAATACTCTCGACGCTATCGGAAATGCTTTTTGAGCTATCCGAGAAAGAACAGCCGGCGATAATGCATGAAAACATCATAATCGCCGCGTTTAAACAGTTATGATTGAAGCGTCTTGAATTGGTATGCATAATTATCTTCTATTAAAAACAGTGGTTTTGTGAGTTTTCGCCAAACACCCGTTCAATCTTGATCTTATTGCGGCGCTTTAGTCCAAACTTAATTTTGGGAACGTATTGATTAGAGTATAAGTACTGGCATTAGTCAACGCTAAAACCCCAATCGACGTTCTCGCCCAGCCTTCCCGGCAAGATTTTGATCGGCAGGTGTTATTAGAACAATAAGCCACCAATAAATAGTGGAAAATTTTGACGCTCTTTTCTGATAATGCTGGCAAATATTTAACGTTTTTCCCATTATTTAGAGGAGTAATGATGAAAGAATGAAATTATCTTCCATTATTTTTCAGGTTTTTCGACAGAATATCTTCACTGAGAAGCTCTTGAGAAAAAACAGATTCATGGATAACTCTGGCTCTATCAGCCATAATATCCGCTTTTTTCTTAAATATTTCACCCTCTGTTGACTGGCCGTCTTTAACAAATTGCTCTGCCATTTTATTCAATAATAAAGTGGCTTCTTCCATTCCCCTCATGGCCTGCCAAAGAGCGTCTTCAACGGACTCGGTTATACCGGACAATAATGCACTGGCAGTATAGGCGTGACCTGTGTGGCAACGGAAACGAATTAGGTTTCCTTCGAACAGTCTAATCAATGCGCCGTGACATTCGGGGCAAGTAAAAGTGGTTAATTCTCCCATCTCTAAAATGCCTTTTTCAAAGGCGTTGTCTTCAACGGCTATCATCACCTCCATCTTCAATAGTTTCATTTCATTCTTGTCGATAAAGGATCCCTTTAGAGGTTCTTCCTTCACTAGTTGAATTAACAAAGGGCCGATTTCTTGTTTATGAACCGTATAATCAACTTTCACATACTCAAGTACATTGACCGGCATACTGTCGTGATCCGCATCATTCGGATCTTGTATGATAGCGATGCCGTTCATTCTTTTAATGGACCATAAACCTGAAGTGCCGTCATTTAACATACCGGATAATACAACTCCGATTACCCTGGAGCCATATACATAAGCTGCC
The DNA here is from genome assembly GCF_036845245.1 of Methylobacter sp. Classification (NCBI taxonomy): domain Bacteria; kingdom Pseudomonadati; phylum Pseudomonadota; class Gammaproteobacteria; order Methylococcales; family Methylococcaceae; genus Methylobacter; species Methylobacter sp. Next base: position 118,366 of record NZ_DAIUEH010000007.1, on the reverse strand, counting down.
GATCTGAATAAGGCATCAATAGAAGGGCGGAAGCGATTTTCTTTCGGTCCTTTTCTAACCACTACATGGTCTTTTTCTAATAATAAGTGATGATCTGGAGGCGCCACATAAATTTTACCTCGTTCAAGCTCATCTCCATCATTTGGATGTACCGCATTTAATACGCCTGAACGATTAAAGATATGAGGAAGGCGGCTAGGCGAGTCAGGAGGTATATGAACGACAATAAAGATGTAGGCAGGGAAATTTTCAGGTAAAGACTTGACCAATTCGATTAAGGGTTCTATACCTCCTGCCGACGCTCCGATAACCACTACATCTCTTGTTACCATTATCTTAAACCCCTAATAATGCGATTATGTTGGGTTATAACATAATGAAATTCATAAATTAATTCGCATTTTCGCGTAGTAGTCAGATTTTTCCTACAAATAGAATTGATCTTGCCCACTTTCCATAGACACTGTGCTAAGAAACAGATTTAAGTTCAAAAGCTTCTGGAAATAAATATCCCAATTTGGCTTGTTGAGTCTAAATACGCTCACTGCGGCAACTGCGGGATCCATGAAAATCCAGTAGTGAAACGCCGAGATGACGGGCCATGCCTTTTCCGCCTTCCTGCATGACTTGATCGTGATTCCAAGTAAAAACGGGGGCTAAAATTGGCGCCAGGAGATTCATCCAGGCTTTTTCCGTAGACACAAGCCATACATAAGTCACCCGAGTTGAATCGCCCAAATCATCCAGCTTCCAACTTCCAGTACCGTTTAAGTCGCCTGACGCAATGCCTTCGATCCAATGGGGCTTTTCCAGCACCTTAACTTGGACTTGAAAACATAGCTGATAGGGAAGTCTGCTCGTCCAAGTAAACCGTCGAACCGAACCCAGACCGTGCGCATCACCTTTTTCGATTTCAACGACTTCTTTAACGAAGTGCCACCATTTCGACCATTCTTCAGATGCGATGAGAGCATCCCAGACCCGTTCTATAGGGGCATCCAGATGCCACTGAGTCACTAACGAATATTGCATGATAGTCCGTTATTCCGTTGGATTATTTATAAGATAATATTTTTATCGCTATGCTATAGATAATGTCAGTTACGCATTGTGCCAAGTTGATTTAACTTATGCACATCCGAGTTTTCCATACCCGACATCGGCAATACTGGAGTGTATCTTATACTGTGAGGTTTATCATTCGATTAATTTATTGTGTAAATCGAGGCACGGCCTGAACGATTTGCGACAGGCAAAAACCGATCAGACCAGACTGTCGAAAGCTGGCGATATAAGTATTTGCACATATCTCAAAATGCTAAATTAACGCTTAAGCTATGCCATTCATCTATTGATGATACTTTGGCCATAGGGGGGCAAAACAATCTCATGCCCCTCTCTTTTTTGCATTTTAATTTGAATTGGCCCATCTGCGTACTAAAGCTCTTTGGAACTGGAATTATTATGACAATACATATTGAATTACTTCGGAATTTTAAAAAGGAAAGGCATCCCTATTCCGTTAGTTCGGCTCCACCTGGAAGCACTGTGGGATGATAAGTAGTTATCCGATCTTTTGTTAGTCGGGTAAATGGAGTAGTTACCTTGCAAGTAGACAGATTAGCTAGCTTGGGCATGGTAAAAATGAAAGGTACTTCCGGCAATGTTTAGCAAATGCGTGTTCAATAGACCTTGTATTAAACTACATAGCAGATTTTTATATCGGCTTTAGTGCGGAACTTGAGTAAATACTTAAGTAGAGCGCTTGAAGTTCGCTGGTAATTGCTGCCCAATAAATCACTAGCTTGCGCAGCACTAACTGCGTAAACGAACTTCTTGCCGGGCGCTTACCAATAAGGGAATCAACATTCAAGTAATAACACCCCCGTTATGAAAATAACGAGGGTGTTATTTTCATAACGGGGGTGTTATTTCAATTACCTACGTCACCAGTGACGTTGCTGGTTTTTCTCTTTTCTATATTCTTGAAGGTTTCAGCTTGCAACTGCTCTACCGCACCACTTTGCAAATGCTTAGTTTCGTCCTTTTTCAGCAGCACAACTAAAACAATAACAGCAATAATAGCAACACCAGCGATCCACCATGTGTAGTCTTTTTCTACTTGTTCAGCCATTTTAAAATCCTCATAGTTTATTTAATTATATTTTATTCCCTTTCCTCAAAGGGGGAGCTTGACTGGACAAAATGATATGCAGGTCTGCAACTTGGCCGAAAATGTTCATAAATTATCAGGTCAAAAATTGCTAATCCATCACCCCGTCCATAGTTCAACAATACATATTCAGAACTGAACACACAATATGTAGTGATACCTATATTGACTAACCCAAAAAATCGGCGGCTTTTATATACCTGTAAACAATTCGTAAAGTTTACCGGCCTTTTGCTGACTATTCGGTCAAGACCATGATCCTCCGCGTCAGATGCGGTAAAGTCGGCTGGTCAACTTGATGGAGATTTTGTATCACCCGCGAGTCCGAATCGTTGCCTGCCCGGGCGAACTGAGTTAACAACTATTACCACTTCGCCAAGGATCGATTGCCTCGGTAATTGCTCCTGCATAACCCACAGGGATATTGGGAATGCAGAAAAATGACTGGATCATTTCCTGTCCATGCGCCGTAACGGCGAATCCACGTTACCGCTTTAATTGATTCATGCAGGGGCTAGCCGTCATCTTTATCGGCATAGACCTTATCAACAAGCCTCTTAAACCACATAGGTCGAAAAAACACGATAAACAACCCTATCGTACCAGTGACGGGAAGTATAGGTATCAACGAGAAGATAATAAGAACCAGGGCACATTTGATTCTGGCAAAGATAGAGGCCGCTATCATTTTTATCTCCCTTGTCTGTTTATTGAGATGCTAAAAGAATACCTAATATAGCCCTGTTTCATTAAATCGCAGACATAAAAAGCCCGTGCAACAGGTATGAAGAACACTACGCATAACGCAGATTACAGCCTGTCATGATATGGCGGATTGCCTGACAGCTTTGGACCTAAGCCAACACGTGGAGCGCAATCCTAACCAGTTCATGGTATACGCAAAGGCTTGCATAGGCATCATCTGCTGCGTAGAGCAGTTGACGATCGGACAGTGTTTTAGCGGCCCAATTCGAGGTTGTTAGTTTCTTGGATTTTTGTAAGTATTGACCAAGCACAACCGCTACCGCCGCTTGCACGCCAACTTGCTGTTTGTAACCTAAACGGCGTACCGCTGCGGATAGCTCTATGGTCGGATCAAGCGTAGTGCCGAGTTTATTGCAGATTGGGCCGCGGTCCGACTTGAGCCCAAACCCTACCTTTACAATTTTATCCGACCGGATAATCTCGCTGAGAAGTTCATTGCCCGGCGAGTAATCAAGTGTAAACAGAAACGCATACTGCCGGGTGGAGATTTGGACAAGGTGGGGGCCGGTTGTCGGTTGATTGGCAACGAAGTTTGGCTTGCTCTCTGTATCGAATCCGACATGACCCACTTTGAAGATTTCATCGTGCGCAAAAAATAAGTCATCCGCTGTACGCACTAAACAAATTTTTTGTAGCGGCAATCCTTCGAACTTTGGCAGTTCGCGAATGGCTTCTTTTGTTGGCCTTTCCAAAAATTGATGGACATTCATATCATTATGACGCTTGAGTTTGTCGTTTTAATTGTCGGGCAACAAAACGCAGTTGCTCGATCTACTGGCTGCTTAATATCTGTCATACTGATTTCCTAGCTTCTGATAGAGCCAGATACAAATCCTGATTTACCACATCACCTGACTACACTAGCGGGGCCGATTGGTCGCTTCGTAAAATTTATCAATCATATGCTCAAACAGTGCTGTTTTACCCAGCATCAATTTAGAACATATAATTCTAAATTTACGTGAATAGTCCCTACTACTTTTGAAATTAAAGCGTTCTGTTTTTGGGTTATCCTCATCATGCTGACTATTCATCTTTTCTCACTATTTCGTGCTTACGCTTAATGGCTTACATCAAGCTGTGATTTGAAGCGAATTCTTAATTCATTATAACTTAACCCGTAGCCCGTAAGGCGGTTTCGCGTAGCAAACCGCCACAGACGCACAACGCCGATGACAGCCTGTCGTAATGTGGTGGATTGCCTAACGGCGAATCCACGTTACAGCCTTAATAAAAATTGAGGGTCGTAGCTTGTGCTGCCGATTCCCTGCGTCGGTCAGCGGAAGTTTATTCAGCCAGTTATCTACATGTCAGCAAAATAGATAAAAAAATTTTAACAGTTTAAGTTTAAGCCACTTGAAAAAAATCATTGCCATCCCCAAATGGGCACCGGGAAAAATTAGTTTTTCCTAAACACGAAACTGTATTAGATAATTTGATTATTGATGGTGAATAAAATGAAAAAAATAACACTGATTTGCTCAAGTTTATTGTTGGCAACAAGCTCTGCCGTTTTTGCAGTTGAAAATCATGGAAAGGCCGCACTTGACCGTGCGAATGCGGCGGCTAAAGCGAGCGATGCAAAAGAAATTGTGAAGCAGGCAAGCGCTGCATTAGAACATAGCCTGGCATCAGCTATAGTACTTAAAGGCGCTCCACAAAAACACATGGAATCTGCTTCCAACCATCTGGAAGAAGCTATTAATGCGGGTAATTTGGGTCAAGCAGATCAGGCTAAAACACATGTTAACGCGGCAATAACCGAAATCCAGGGAGCTAATTCATAAAGTAAATTTAATAGAGGTAGATTGAATTTAACGGAAGCCGGTTTTATACCGGCTTCTTTGTATTTAACAGAATGCTATCCCGAACCTGTTGTTTTTTGCAGCGGCGGGTTGAATATAATGAACCCCAGCGGGTGGCATCAGTTCCGTAGCAAACCGCCACATACGTATAACGCCGATGACAGCCTGCCGCAGTGTGGTGGCTTGCCTAGCGGCGAATCCACCTTAGAGCTTTTCTGAAATAACAGCGCGTAGATTGGATCTCGCATGTGATGATATGGCCGAGTATTTTAAAACGTGGGGAAAATGAGTCTGTCACTTAAGCGTTGAGATACCGTACCCTATAGCCCACCGCATAGATTAAATATTCGCCAGCCTCAACAGCGGTAAATCGGGCATGCTGTTTATGCCCGACATCAACACTGGATAGACATTTCGGATTTTTCAGGAACGACTACTTCGCCAAAAATGCCGATTTTTCAAGGTTGCTTTTAGTTGACCAGTGTATGGCCGCGCTGACGCATACAGGTTTTGAATGATCGTTTAAAGTCCTCGTTGGCTTCATAACCTTTCCACACACCAGCGGGAATGGCCAAAATAGCGCCACCCGCGGCACCTGTGGCAGCACTACCCGCTATAGCGCCAACAGCTGCGCCGCCAGCTGCACCAGTAACAGCGCCAACACCAGCGCCCATACCGACTTCTTTCGTGATATCCGATGCTTGATCTGCCAGTGTCTTGCACTCCAGCATGTCGCGCTGAGCGGTTTCCGGATGTTGATCCATGCGCGGATCGACAATCGGACGCCAACCACTCATTGATGCGCACCCAGTGGCTAATGCAGAAAGCACCAACAGTGTTAATAAACTATTTTTTTTCATGTTTTTTCCCAAAAAAGGCAATCGTTTGAATTAATAAAATAAACTTTCTCATAAGCTTTGACCCTGGGTGCTTGAAGCCAACTGGCTCTATTTTATAAGCAATTATGGTTGGCTAAGATTATCCATGTATGAAATGAATGGGGACTTAACAGAGTTTCAGTGCGTAGTTCCCGCGTAGCAAACCGCCACAGATGCACATCGCCGATGACAGCTTGTAGTCATGTGTAGTGGATTGCCTCAAGGCAAATCCACCTTACAGCTTTCATTTGACCGGCGAAGCTTGAGCCCGCTCTGTTCTGCATAAAAACAGGAAAAAATCGAGCAAATAGAGCGGGCAATCATGCCACAATTCGCTCTAACTGAATAAAGCTCAAGTCCAAGGCAGAGCCGAACAAACCAAAAGCAAAGTCAAGGAAAGGTGATAATAAATGTGAATTGAGAGATCCGTGATAGAAGCCGGGTTAAATCTCATCACGTATAGATTATTTAAGATTCAAGACAAAATGGAGGTTTTAAAATGAAACCCAGAAAATTCATTCCAATCTTTTTCATCCTTTCCTTGCCGGCTCTTAGCGCGTGCATTTCCAGTAGTGATGGCGGTTCATCGAGGCCAAACGATGTCAATGTCATCGTTCCGCCTAGTTCCACAATGATTGATCCGTCTAATGCTAAAACCGACTCACGCAGAATAGACTCACGGTAAAACTTTGCACTGTTCTACAGCCGCTTCGGCAATACGGGCCATTACTTGATTCGAGATGATTACGTTGTCACTGGACACCGAAAGCCCTGAATCATGTAAAGCTTCGGCTACCCAAGTATTGCAGGTGTGAAACAAGTTATATTCGCTCTGCGCCTCGTAAAACAATCCGGCGGGATCATGGCTGTATGAAAGCATCTTCGGCTTTCCTGATGAGTCCTTGACGATATCTTTCCAGATATAAGCCGACAGGGATTGACTGCCATTCGGCGGCAAAAGAAGCGTGACGGTATTTTCGGGAAGATAAGCCTCTACCGGCGTGACACTAAGTCCCACAACCTGAATCGCTGCTGGACCTGGAAAGGGACCCAGCAAATAATCATTCAGGGTGTGGGTTGGCGCAGTGAAGAACGTCTTTTTGCCATAACTAAACATAAGCACGCGAGCGCCGGGAAAAATTTTGCGGTAGAACAACATATTCTCATCCAGCTCCTCAACGGGAATACCGATTTCAACGTGCCATCCTTGATCGACAATATACACCACATCGCCTGTCATAGAGAGCGGGCAGAGAGGCCGGGCAACAGAGCTGCATGCTGAAACCGCAAGGGTGATGAACATAAAATATAAACACTTCATCATGCACATCCTATTGACTAGGTATAAGGGTTCGTTCGTAAATGAGTAAAGCTAATCTACGGACTTTTAGCCGACATTCGTAAGTTATCATTGTCAATGGCACCGCAGGTTGTTATGTTATGCGATAATTGCATGCACTTGATACAAATCCATAATCGACCTGCATTTATCAGTTCAGCGACGATTTTCCTTTAGAGCCGTCGTAGCCGGATCAAAGTTACTTTAACGATACACGTTACCCACCAACCGATATGACAGATATCACTTTTACCTCCGCCGCTTACCCCGAGATTCGCCGTCGAGGCACTTTACTGAATGCTAAGATTTTCAAAAAGCTTAGCAGAGAAGATATCAAAACTTGTGGCCGCCATCTTGGGATATGGCACCAAAAAGCATTGGTGATAGCTAACGAAGAAGAAATGGATTTATTTGCCGATTACGCTACTTACGGCTATCGCCCCCATGGCTTCAATATGGCCGAGAAATTCCTGCGCTTATTCCATAAAGAGGCAGACGATTTTGAACTTGAATTGCTTCGACGTATGCGTTTCGCCCACTACGCAATTTATCAAGTCGAAGAAACGAATGGCACGGATACTCTTAAGATCGTGGATATGTTTAGTAAGGTTCAGTACAACCTCATAGATTACCAGATGGCTAAGACCGCTTTTCGAGGTTTGATCTTGGCCGGTTATCTGGTCGATTTTGATCAATTCTCCATCCAAACAGGCGGAACGGTGAAGGTGACGCGGGAGATTCTAGAGTCTGATGAAGTGATTAGAGTAATTGACAGTATTGATGACAATCAACTTGGCGATTTTTTGAGTAATCCGGTTAATAGCGCTAAGCTCGCAAAAGCGGTTGTTTCTGCGAGCTTTAAGCTAGGACAAGCTTCAAATTTCAGGCATGAGTCATTTTGACTGACAAGGGCCTTAGGCTGTGGATGAATACAATGAAACCCAGCGTGGTTTGCATCAAATCTGGGTTTCGCGATGCTCTACCCAGCCTACCGTGCTGACGCAAGAAAGCCCAACATATCGGAGCCGCAAATTGTTGGGCTTCGTACCTCAACCCAACCTACGCACTGCTTTATCAAGCGGCATGTTCTTTAAGCCACTCTTTCAGCGCGTCATTCATACGTTTTTGCCAGCCGTGGCCGGTGGCGCGGAATGCGTCCAACACATCGCGGTCGAAACGCACTGTAGTGGATACTTTAGTGGGCGACTGTTGTTTACCACGTCCTTTTAAGCTTCGTAGCGTGGTTTGTAACGATTCAGGCAAGGCTGAAAACGGCACGGCGTTTTTAACGTCGTCTTCGGACCATTCCGGGTTGTCATTATCAATCGATTCTGGATTGGCTTTCATAATGCTGTACCTCGCGTTTATTGGCTTTTCTAAAACTAATCACTCGAATGCCGCCGATAATTTCAACGAATACCAAGGCATGCAGGCGATGGTCGACAGATCCCAAAGCGCGATAGCGGGTTTCGCCATAATCGCGCCGGTTATCGATAGTAAATAGAGCGGTTTCAAAATCGAACTCCGCCACACGTTCAAAGCCCAAGCCGCGTTCCAGGATATTCTTCGCGTTTTTGTCCGGGTCAAAGTCGATTTTCATATTTTATTGTAGTAACAAAAAAATATTTAAGCTAATGTTTTGTTTTGTGAGGATATACCCTAAAGCGATGATGAAGTCGGGCATACACGCAAACGTTCCAGCTCTTCGGCGATCCGCTCCCTTGCAAAAAATGGCAAATTTTGAAAAAACGCATAAAGCCCAATGCACAGAAAAATCAGTGCGTAGGTTGGGCTTACGCAAGGAAGCCCAACAGATCGGTGCTGGTAATTGTTGGGCTTCGTACCTCAGCCCAACCTACTCGCTGTATATACGTTTATTTAGCGCGTCAAGGGCCGTAGGATGTGCTGAGGCACGAAGCGCATCAATCGCGAACGATGCGCTTCACTTTGTTTAGCGCATCCTACGTGCTGGTTACAAAACTGTATAAGGATTCAATTCTGTTACTTCTTCTAGCTGCACCTTTTGTGCCGGCACTCATTGTGACTCGATAATTTTTAACAAATTCATTATTATCTTTCTGTTTATATAAACTATAAAATTCTTCTATTTTAATATCTATATCAGGAATATTACGTGTTTCTTTCCATAATTTCCATGCAAGTCCCCATAATCCGTATATATGACTAACACCATAAAATCTATACTCATCAAAATGTAAATTAAATAACGCGAATATATTTGCTACTGAAAGGAAGTTATTCTTAATATTAGTAATTTTTGTGAGATTATAATCTGAATAAGTTTTGTAAAGTTCATCTATCTCTAATGGTTTATCACCGGCAAGTATTTTATCTTCAGATACAAGGAATAGAAGTTCCGTTATAAACTCATGATGCTCGAGCCTATTAGATTGCAATTTTGACACAATGTTAGAAAAAACTGGTAACTCTGAAAGTTCTGAAATTGTTTTGTAAAATAATGTATTCCCATACTGTGCTTTTCTTAATTCTTGATTTGTTAAAGGTTGTCCATTTCTGTTTAATCTATCAAATATATGATTTACAACTGTAACCTCATCAGTCTCTATGTATTCAATAGTTAATTCATACTTCCATAAAACTTTTTTCCATTCAGATAATTCTGGATTATCAAAGTCTCTAAAATAAAGACCGCCTAGCTTTTCGTCACCAAACCCATCTTCTGCAAAGTTCTCTGGGACAGAAATTTTATTTTTTAAAAAGCTAATTATGGCTGATAACCTTTGTTTTCCATCCACGACATCATATACGGTTTTTCCAGTATCATTATCGATATGTTGATGGAGAAATATAGGGGGCATTGGGAAGTTTTTTAAAATAGTATCGATTAAATAAGACTTTTCTATTTCGTTCCATACGTCACCTTCACGCTGATAAACAGGTGAAAATTCATATTTATTAAGGTTGTAATTTTCCCAAAACGTTGCAATATTTATACTATTACTATTTCTGTTTAATATCATCATAATTAGGCCAGAGGTGATGAATCTTTAAAAAATTTTACATTTGTAAATAGAGTGGTTATGACAGCATTAAATACTTCAGGGGAGTTTGGGTTTACTACTTTGACATCTGAAATATCAGCGCTTATTGAAGTTAATATACTATCTATCTCCAATCTATCAACATGCCAGTAAGAAGTTCCACAAATAATAAGCTCATCGGAACTTTTTAGATTTTTTGAGACATTTAATATCGACTTTCGTATTTCACTAGCCCATTCAAAGTCTAACCTATTTGAATCACCTGCTGGAGGCACCATTGCATTAATTGAGTTTAGTGCGGTTAATTCCTCATAATTAACAACAAATTCACTAATTTTACCATCCATTATGTCTTGATTATAATCAACTTTGAATACATCTTTAACTTTAGATATATTATGTGCGAAACTTATTGAACCATGAGGTTTATATATAATAATTTTTTCATCTGTTGGTTCAAAATTCGATATGGTAAAAGAAATACCATTTTTTTTTAAAACTCGCTCAAGCCATACGTCATAATTAAGAGTCACAATATGAATTTTTTCTATTTCTTGGTTATGAGTTGCAGCAACTAAGTATTTGCACCACCCCCAAGAGGATAGATCAATATTTGGAACATTAATTTTGTCATTGTAATAGATAAACAACGCCTTTAAGTACGTCACCAGTTCCTTATAGGCTCTAATATATATACTATCTACATCTCTTGATTGCTTGTTCAATGTATTGGCACAAGTAATAATATTTTCAATTAAGTTTATAGTTTTTGTGGCATCTAAGTTAGGTCTAGCACCTAATATCTATAAATTTGGACAGTGTTTATAAGAAAGAAAGCCAGCGGAATTATCACCTGGCCATGGAACAAGCTCCCCATTTTCAAACAAGTTTGACAGTGAAATATCACTCGCCTGTGGTAAATTGGTTTTTAAATGATTCAAGAAATCAATTGAAAAACCATTTCCCAGTATGATGAATAGATCCTTCATTCTATTAAAATCCCCTTTTCATAGTTAATAAACCGGTTTATTGTTAAAGCTGCCTTAACCGAAGCCTTTACATAAACTTGGATGAAGTCTACAAAATTAAATTAGTTCCTTAGGGTGGTTTCTCGCCAGCAAACCGCCCCACTCTCGCAACGTCGATTATAACCTGTCGTCGTGTGGTGGATTGCCTAGCGGCGAATCCACCTTACAGCTTTAATATATCAAAACCGATTGAGAGCATATCCCTACAAATCAAAAAAATGGTGGACAATAAAAAAACGCCAAGCCATACGGCTCTACTGATCTAAAGCAGTCTATCGGTTGCAAATGCATATTTTCATATGTAAATTGTAACTATAGACTTCACCTGCAACCCGATTAAAAACGAAACTAATATCCGTGAATGTGGGTTGCCGCTGTTGACAGCAAGATTGATGTTTAACAGAGGAATGCTGGTTCGAGAAGCCCCCCGCAAGACAATATTCTGAGCGACGTTTTATCGGCTATAACACAATAGACGGGCGGTTAATGGTAGTAGTATTTTGTACGCCCTCCGATGACTGTATCCACATTATTTCTTTTAGAAAGGCGAATCGACGTGAGGTGAAAACCAAGCCCTCTGATATCGACTGGGCGGCCGTGGATGCCGCACCCTTGGCTGACCCAGCCGGATGAGGACGGCCCGGAATTAACCTCTGCCGAATTCTCCGAACTGCGGCCATTGGTCGAGGTATTGCCGGGGCTGAACTTAAGCAAACAGCGCGTCACTATTATGCTGGATGAAGCAGTGGTTCAGGCATACAAGGCTAAAGCAGGCGGGCGCGGATACCAGACGCTTATTAATGACACATTGCGTCGGGCATTGGAGAGCGATAACGTAAAAGAGGCGTTGCGAGAGGTGATTCGGGAAGAATTGCATCGGGCTTGATGTTGCCAAATACCCACTAATCCGGAGCAATCGCCAAAATAATACGAAAATATTAAAAGGCTTGGCTGACTTTTATTTCCTGCTTAAACCATAATCAGGATGTCTACGTTGGTGCTTAACCACCGTTACCCGAAGCACATCATTTGCCAAAACCCGAAAATAAATAACGTAAGGAAAGCGTTTCATCAACGCTCGACGTATATCACTTTCAACAATTTGCCATTGGGTTGGCAATGCCGCTATCTTAAATATTTGGCGCTCAAACTCGTTCAGAAACTCAATCCCTAAACTTTGCGAGCACTGATTATAGTAGTCGATAATGTCGCGTAATTCCTGCTCAATGGCTGGATGATATTCAACCCGCATTTCGTAGTCTTGCCATTAGCTGCGTATGCGATAAGGGCTCTACTTCACCGTTTTCAATCTCGCTATCACGCCGTTTTGCTAATACGATCGCCTCATCGTCTGAAAGCTCCGGCACTACAAGATACGGGGTTTCAAGGCTTTCCCATAAAGTCTCGGCAAGCATCGCCCTGTCATGCGGGCTTAACTTTAAAACTTCACTAGCAATCTGCTCAATATTCATAAAATAGCCCCAAAATATCGTTTAAAACTGGTGTATAGAGGCAGTTTGCCATAGCCGGGTATGGTTGGGCAAAATCTTTTCGTTGTTCAACATTTGAACATTCGGTAAAGGAAGAGCTTTATCCATTTGCATTTTATTGGGCAATAAAAAACCCGCTAAGCCTTCCGGCTTGCGGGTTTCTATCTATCGGTTTAATAATTTGGTGGAGGCGGGGGGAATTGAACCCCCGTCCGCAAGTACTCCGCCACAAGGTCTACATGCTTATCCCGCTCTTTTGATTTAGCTAGTGACTACCCGTCGGGCCAAGAAAATCACCAGCGATTCCGTAAGGTTTTAGCGCATCCACACCGGACAGATTTCAGCGCGATCTTATGTAGATGACCTCTGAGCGCCTCTCATACCTAAAAGGTACTAAAAACTCCACCCGCATAAGCACAGATGGTCAGAGGAATGGTGCTGTTATTAAGCAGCTATAGCCATTGAGTAGTTTTCGTCATTTGCGAATACTTTAGTTTCAGTAGATTTTACGAGGTGTACTGTCCTCGGCATGCGCTTAAGGTTTCGCTACCCACGTCGAAGCCATGTCGCCCCCGTGATGTGTATATTAAACGAATTGACCAAAAATTGTACAATTATTTTTTTAGGCCAGTATTCATGCGGCTTTTAGGGTGATCATCGGTTGTTTTCAGAAATTTAAATCTATCCTTCTTAAGGATGCGATTATCAAAATGCGGTTAAAACCTAAGGTAACGATCACTCAATCAGCATTCGAGCCAAGGGGCTGTTGCTGTCTATTGCTGGTTGTCGGTCGGCAACACTGCAAAACTCAATAATTCTGTCCAGCTGATTGATCTGCTCGGCATGTTGATTGCCGATGTTTTCTATCGCCAACAACACTTCGCCATCTATCATATTAATGGCGTTGTTCACTCCCTTGTTTAGCCCGCCTAATGCGCTTTTTTCCAACGACGGCTTTAATTTTTTCAATATAAAAAACGGAGTCAGCCAAGTAATGGCAATTAACAGGCTGCTATGTATCGCGAAATCGACGCCCAAATAATCTACATCCGTCATATTGCTGGTGTAATAGCCGATAAAAACCTGATAGCCGACCCAGCAAATGGCAGCAAGCGGCAGGATGATTTCGCATAGGCGCATAAACTTTAAAAAACCGCGATGCAAGGCATTGCCGGGGTTTGCCAGTGCGTGTCGGGCGGCCAGTTCGCTTTGCGCCTGGATGATTTTGGGCGCTTTTTCGCGTACTGGGGACAACTGTTTTTTAAGCGGGCTAACCGGAACGCTATGCTGGTCGGCATTGCTGACAAATTCATCCAGCGCATCGTCAAAGCGTGCCGCGGCCCAGTCATCCCATAAATTGAATTTAGCGCCGGTTGTTACGTATCTGGACGCGGCCGGATTGCTTAATAAATCCGCCGCGTGATCTGCATAGTGTCGCGCCAATTGCTGGATCGGCCATGCAAAACCCTGTTGCAACATTTGCGTTGTACGCTGCCATTGATCCTGCCACAGTGCCGGTAATTGCTGAAGAGCCGAACGGGAGCCCAATAGTCGGCTGATATGTTGCAGGTTTTGCTTTAACTCGTCTTTTTTAATCCGGGAGCTTCTTTGTTCAAGTTGCGCGACGATATGCCCGGTCGCCAACGAGCTGATAGTCGATTCCAATGCCGCAAACTCATCGGCTTGCAGACTTTCGCCGCACACGGTTTTGAATATGACCGGGTCGGTAAAAGCGGCTTTATGCAGTTGCCGTTTAAAATCTTCATACTGCTCGGTCTGGCCTCTGTCCCACTGATTCAGGACAAACAGCCAGGCATGCCTGCCGCCTTCTGAAAGCAGCAAACGCCATGCTTTTTCGTCCCGATAGCGTTCGGGACTGACCACATAAATCAATACATCGATATGCGGCAGCCATTCCAGCACCTGATGCTTGTTGCTTTGTTCGGTGCTGTCGAAATCGGGCATATCGATCCAGATGACACTTTTCCTCGACTCGTTGTCATGCTCGGCAATTTTGATTTGCGCCAGCGGCAGTTGCTCAGGCAGATGCTTTATCGAGACGCTATGGTGATGATATAAGGTAACTTCCCGCGAAGTGGGACGCTCGACTCCGGCTCTGGCGATGGCTTTGCCTGCCAAGCGGTTGAGCAAGGAGCTCTTGCCCACGCCGGTGCCGCCCATGAATGCCACAATCAGTGGTCGTGAGCCGTTATGGTTAAAAAGCGTATCGGGCGTTCGGGTATCAATGTCGCTTAACTGTTGCGCAGCGTCTGCATCAATCCAGCCCGCTGCCAGTGCTTGCTCGGCCCAGCATTTTGTTGTTTGTACCAAACTAGAGTAGTCGTAAGCCATGGCGCTTTTCTGTCAGTTGAAGCTCTGCCGCACGCAGCTGGTCAGGGGATATATTAAAATGATTTGTCATCGATAATTGCTCGGGCAGTTGCAACAACTTCTTGCGCAGACTGTCGATAAATAACGTCTGTTTTACGGTATTGAATTGATTTTGTTTTAATTCGGCTTCCACTTTCTGCATATAGCCGCCTACTGCACTTTCAGCTAACAACGAAGTCACCGTCAGCATCGCCGGGGCAATGACCAAATCATGCAAGCCTATGCCGCCCATATAAAAGGTCACGGCAATAACGGTAGCGTCGGCGCTCGCCCTGGTGGCTCGCAAACTGTTTAAGACCATCGGCTGTTCTTGTAGCTTATGATATAAACGATGTGCGGCGCTTTCCACATCCTGCTGAAAAGAGACATGATAATTTTTTGCCGCCTGGCCAAAATCCTGTAACACATCCTGTCGCTGATTGCGCAACATGCTGTTGACCTGTCTCCACCACTGGCCCTGCTGACTTTGGTCGGCCTTATCCAGCAGCTTGTCGGCCAATTGAATCAACCCATGTTCGGCTATTTGATTTAACAAGGCTATTTCGTAGCTGCTGTCCGGAATATGCAAGCTTTTGCGGCCCAGTTTCATAACCTGTCTGACCGGCCAAGTCAAAATTTTGCGGGTGCCGGCCAAAATACGGGCTAATCCGGGAACTTCCAGCAAGTTCAGCAACTCCGCCATAGCCAGCTGAAAGGTTTCATAATGATGCGGATGATCCAGATAATCGCGTTGATAATTTTCCATCGCCTGTTTGATCATTAGATCGACTAATTCATTCCAATCATTTAACGCCTGATGTTCGGCAAAAACCGGTTCCAGCCAGGTTTGCCAGTGCCGTTTCAATAGCTCTTGTTCGAAACGTTCGTGTTTGTCATGCCGGGCTGTCCCTGCCCGGCCCCCTTTGGGCGCTTCGCGTGCAAATTCGCTCCCGGCGAATTTGTCTAAACGTACTTTATTTGCCAATTGCTTAAGCAACTGTTGCCTGAACTCCGGCCACACCGGCAGACCGCCGAGTTTTTGGTAATGTAGTGAAACGACCTCGGGAAATTCGTCGGTCCTGGCTTGGAGCCATTTTTCTTTTAATGAATTAATAATGACTGATTCGGAACCTTCAACCAGTTTATTCAGGCAAATAATGGTCGGCTGGTGTAGTTCTTCAAGAGCGGTCATGATGTCCCAGACTGATTGATCGGCATATTTTTCCTTACTGACCACCAGGATCACTATATCCGCCAACGCAATCGCCCGAATGACGCCTTCGCGGTAAGTGGCTGAATCTATCGAATCGAAATCGGGTGTGTCCCATAAAACGCCATGCGGCAAGAGCTTTGAATCCGCGGTGTTTTCGGTCAGCGAATAGCAATCATGCCGATCTTTGCTTAGTTGTGTTTGTTGCAACTGTTGGAAGCGTCCGAAATAACGTTGCAGACCGTTGCAATCAGCAATGCTGACGCCATTGCAAAACCCTTGGGGATGAATAGTGTAACCCGCCAACGGACTGACTCCGGCGGCGTTACTGTTTAATAATACGTTGACCAGCGAACTTTTTCCGGCCTGGGTCGGTCCCACCACAGCCATATGCAATATCGGTTGCTGCGCTGCATCGATCAACTGGCCCTTACGTATGAAAGCTTCCGCGAAAATCAGCTGATCTATCCGCTGTTGATAGCTTGTTATGACAGACTCATTGCCCTGTTGAGCCAAAACCGCCTGGTAACGTTGTTTTAATAATTGGATAAATTCCAGCATGAAAAGCCAGCTCAGGATTATAATGACTGACTATTTTACTTCGTTTGACGATCCTGCGTTATATAATAACTATTGCAAACCATGTAAATAGCATGACATGCGTCCCTACTTAAACCTGAGGTTATCTTTATGAAGAAACTACCTATTCTTCTGCTCATTCTCTGCTGCACATCTTTAATTGCCTGTAGCAAGGGGCAACAAATTAACGGTCATAATACCCGCACTGCCTTTCGATCAGTTAAGGCGCTAAAAAACCGTTTATCTCCCGATGCTCGTATTGAATTTGAAGTCTCTTTTTGGACACTTCGCGATTCCATTAAAAATGAAAAAGAATTTCTTAACGCGGTTGACGGTAAAAAACCTGAAGAAATCATTGCAATGGGCAAAGAACTTTACCAGCAACGAAAAAATAGCGGCTTTGCAGGCTATGAAAAATATACAAGCTGGGACGATATGATCGCCAAATTCGGCAAAGAAAGAATCGATCAAGATAACCGTAAAGGTCCAAAAGAAGAACCTAAAGACAAAGCCAACGACGTTTTGTACAAGCTCTAATAATCACCGGCTGGGCAAGGCTTTTTGTTCGGTTAATACCGCAACAAATTGACTTGCCTCAGCGATTGTTTGTTCCATCGCACGGATAAGCTGCGAAATATCAATACCTATCTCAATAAATTCATGCCTTAACGCCGCGATAGCCTGAGCATTGAGGTTATGCTTAAGATATAAAACCTGATCTTTAAATGCCGCCAATACCGGCTGAATTTTGGACTCGGCTTTTTGCATGGACCTGATCAAGCGGACATAATTTTGTCGGGCTACTTTTAACTGCTGCTTACTATGAGCTCGCAAGTTACGGTTAGTGTATTCATTAAGTTCGTTTTCCCATTCTACAAACAGCGCGTCGCTGACCTGTTCAATCGCCCTGATCCTGTCGCTTACCGCATCGGATTTAGCGCAGCAAAACTGGTATTGCCTGTTGAGCAGGTTATATTTATGATCCAGCGCCGTTTCATTAACGCAGACCAGCGTCTTAAACCGTTCCAGCGCATCTTCGAACTCATTCCTGGTTTCCTGCAAACCTATGCAGGCCTGTTCAACATGAGAAACGACTATATCGCGTTTATGTTCTCCAATGGATTCCCTGGCGCTGTAATAAACGGTGCGGATTTTTTTTGAGAGGAAGTTACTGATTATATTTAACGATTTTTTTGCCAAATCGTTGGATGGCGGTTTGTTATGATCGGCCATTAGAATCTTAGTGTGTTTTTATTTCGTTTTCCTGTGGAGCTAAGGCGCGCGCGGCGCGCCCTACGGCTTATTACTCGCGCCGCCAGCTGGTTGTCCCGTCGGGTGAATCTTCCAGAATCACGCCCTGCTCTTTTAAGTCGTTACGGATTTTATCGGCCAAAGCCCAGTCTTTGGCTTTTTTTGCAGCAATCCGAGCTTGTATTTGCTGTTCAATTTGTTCTTCTCCCTGCACCTTATCTCCGCTACCTTTAAGGAAAGCATCAGGATTATCCTGCAATATGCCCAACAAGCCGCTTAGATATTTCAGGGTAGCCGCCAATATGCAAGCTTTCTGCTGATCAGTTTCTTTAGCTTTATTCAGGTCTCTGGCTAAATCAAATAATACCGACAATGCAACAGGCGTATTAAAATCATCATCCATCGCCTGTTCAAAACGGGTTTTATAAGCTTCTTCGAGCACCGAATCAGCTAGAGCTTTAACCCCGCGCAAAGCGGTATACAGTCGTGTTAAAGCCGCTTTGGCGTCATTAAGTTGTTCATCGGAATAATTCAACGGACTACGATAATGACTGGAAAGAATGAAAAAACGGATGATCTCCGGTTGATACTGGTTCAATACTTCGCGCACGGTGAAAAAATTACCCAACGACTTGGACATTTTCTCATCGTCAACGCGCACAAAGCCGTTGTGCATCCACAGGTTGACAAATTTCTCGCCGGTCGCGCCTTCCGACTGGGCAATTTCATTTTCATGATGCGGAAACTGTAAATCCATGCCGCCGCCATGGATGTCGAAATGATTACCCAAGCAGCAGGTAGACATCGCCGAACACTCGATATGCCAGCCGGGACGGCCCAATCCCCACGGCGAATCCCAAGCCGGTTCATTGGTTTTAGCCATCTTCCATAATACAAAATCCATCGGATTGCGCTTAGCCAGATCGACATCAACCCGCTCACCGGCTTGCAAATCGTCCAGGTTCTTACCCGATAACCGGCCGTAATCTTTAAATTTTGTTACTGCATAAAATACATCGCCATTGCTGCCGACATAAGCAAGGTCGTTGTCCACCAAGGTTTTAATCATCGCAATTATGTCGTCGATTGATTGCGTTGCCCTTGGTTCAAGGTCGGGCGGCAAAACGGACAGCGCCCGCTCATCTTCGTGCATTGCGTCAATAAATCGCTCAGTCAATTTATTGTAGTCTTCGCCGTTCTCGATGGCCCGCTGAATGATTTTGTCGTCAATATCGGTAATGTTACGCACATAGGTCAGTTGATAACCTTGATAGCGAAAATAACGCGCAACTGTATCAAACACCACCATAACCCGCGCATGTCCGATATGACAGTAATCGTAAACCGTCATGCCGCAGACATACATGCCGACTTTACCCGCTACGCGCGGCTGAAACTGTTCTTTTTTCCGGGTCAGAGTGTTATATATTTTCAACATTTCATTAAATAATTCAGTTAGGCAATATTTTTCATTACCGCTCAGTCAAGGCAGGTTAAACAAAACGACACAATCTACCAAGCGCATGCTTCTCTTTCAAGACAAAAACACTTAGAATTTGTTCTTTGCATCACTCTACAAGGAAAACCATGCGTGCTTTCATTTTCTCCATGATGCTGCTTTTAACCACAACACTTTCATTCGCAACGGAAAATAAAATGTCTGATACACCATCAAAAGTTAAATTAACAACGTCCCTGGGTGAAATTATTATTCAGCTGAACCCTGAAAAAGCGCCTATTTCATCGGCAAACTTTCTAACTTATGTTAATGAAGGCTTTTACAGCAACACTATTTTCCATCGCATAATCCCTGGATTTATGGCGCAAGGCGGCGGTTTTGATACCGATTTCAAACAAAAAGCGGTTCATGATCCTATCAAAAACGAAGCCGATAACGGCTTGACGAATAAGCGTGGCTCTATAGCCATGGCACGCACCAATGTTCCCGATTCGGCAACAGCACAGTTTTTTATTAATTATAAAGACAATGCGTTCCTGAATCATACCAACCCAACACCAAGCGGCTGGGGCTATGCGGTATTCGGCGAAGTTATCGAAGGCATGGATGTGGTCGATGCAATGGCTAAAGAGCCCACCAGCAACCGTGGTGGGCATCAGGATGTGCCTAAAACCGACATCATCATCGAAAAAGCTGAAGTTATTAAATAAGCTTAAGGCGCAAGGTCGAATATATACTTGTCTGCTTTGCGCCTTCTTTACTTATGAATCAAGAAATCCTGTTTATCTCAGATCTGCATATTTCCCTGGAAAAACCTGAAATCACTCGCAGATTTCTAGCATTCCTGAATGATAGGGCGCCCAAAGCCGCTGCCGTTTATATACTGGGCGATCTTTTCGATGCCTGGATAGGCGATGACGACCCTACCCCGCCTAACAATAAAATCAGGGAACAGCTTAAAAAACTGACAGATTCGGGCACTCTGGTTTATTTACAGCAAGGCAACCGTGATTTTCTGCTAGGTAAACAGTTTTCCGAGGATACCGGCGTTACGCTTATCGATGAATACGCTGTTATCGATTTACAGGGTACGCCGACGCTGCTCACACACGGCGATTTGCTATGTACCGACGACCTGCCCTACCAAGCATTCCGCACAAAATCGCATACTCCGGAATGGCAACAATCCGTACTATCCAAGCCTTTATTTTTACGGTTACTTGCAGCGCGCTGGTATCGTGTTCGCAGTTATTTCCACAAACGCAAAAAATCGCAGGACATTATGGATGTTAATCAGGACACCGTGCTTAACATTATGCGTGAACGACACTGCTTGCGCTTGATCCACGGACATACTCACCGTCCAGCTATCCATACCTTTAAAATAGACGACCAAACCGCCCAGCGTTTTGTACTTGCCGCATGGAGCAAGCATGCAGCGGAAGTATTATGCTGGAACAATGATGGTTATCAAATTGAAGCTCTTTAGCCTATCGGTTCGTTTTTGATATCAACTATCGCTAATTCATATACAGCTTCTTCAGTTTGAGCGTTATTCGCAAAAAGCAATTTTGTCGACCCCTGTGTTTTCAAAACGTTACAAGAGATCGCTTTGCAGCAATACCTATAAAAGTTGACTTTTGGGGCAAAATCATTAAATTTAGGCGCCTAGAGTGAAAATTTCCTGTATCCATGGAGCATGAAAACCACCCTAAAACTAATATTAGTCCTAAAAAACATAATCACTATTCTGTCAAATTAACAGAATACCAGGAGAAATATAATATGAAGAAGCCTTTGAAAAGTTGGCTGCTTGCTTCCAGTGTGGCTGCTTTATTAGCTGCACCAGCAGTTTCAACTGCTAACAGCGATCTTGAAAAACTCACCCAGAACCCAGCTAACTGGGCAACTTGGGGTGGTGATTACGCAGGTACTCGTTACAGTAAATTAAGTGAAATCAACGCCACGAACGTAAAGAATCTGCAACCAGCCTGGTCTTTTTCTACAGGCGTCTTGCGTGGACACGAAGGCGGCCCGTTGGTTGTTAATGATGTTCTTTACATTCATACACCTTTTCCAAATACCGTTTACGCAATTGACCAAAAAACTCAATCTGTAATCTGGGAATTCACACCAACACAAGATGCTGATGTGACTATTCCGGTCATGTGTTGCGACACTGTTAACCGTGGTTTGGCTTATGGTGACGGCAAAATATTCCTGCAACAATCTGACACCGTTTTAACTGCGTTAGACGCTAAAACCGGTAAACGCGTATGGAGCGTACAAAACGGTGACCCTAAGCTGGGCATGACCAATACCGCTGCGCCATTAGTTGTTAAAGATAAAGTTTTAACTGGTATTTCTGGTGGTGAATTTGGTGTTCGCGGTTTCTTAGCGGCTTATGACATCAACACCGGCGAATTGACTTGGAAAGGCTACAGCATGGGCCCAGACAAAGACACGCTGATTGATGCCAAGAAAACAACTACCTGGAAAGATGGCAAAGTTACTCCAGTTGGCCCTGACTCAAGCTTAAGCACTTGGCAAGGCGACCAATGGAAAATCGGTGGTGGTACAACTTGGGGCTGGACTAGTTACGACCCTAAATTGAACCTGATCTACTACGGATCAGGCAACCCATCTACTTGGAACCCTGTACAACGTCCAGGCGACAATAAATGGTCCATGTCATTATGGGCTCGTGACGCTGACACCGGTGCGGTTAAATGGGTTTACCAAATGACTCCGCACGATGAGTGGGATTTTGACGGTATCAACGAAACCGTTCTGGTTGATCAGGAAGTTAAAGGCAAAATGCATAAAACTATCGTGCATTTCGACCGTAACGGTTTTGGCTACACTTTAGATCGTGAAACCGGTGAACTGCTTGTTGCTGAAAAATTCGACAAATCAGTTAACTGGGCAACTCATGTCGACATGAACACCGGCCGTCCGCAAGTTGTAGCTAAGTACAGTACTCAACAAAACGGCGAAGACGTTAACACAACAGGCGTTTGCCCTGCTGCGTTAGGAAGTAAAAACCAACAACCGGTTTCTTACTCGCCACAAACCGGCTTGTTCTATATCTCCGGCAACCATTTGTGCATGGACTACGAACCATTCGAAGTATCATACACAGCGGGTCAACCCTACGTTGGCGCTACCTTAACTATGATGCCTGCAGGCGCTGATGTATTGACTGGCAAGCCGGACAATTCAACTAACCTGGGTCAATTCACAGCTTATGATGCGAAAACAGGTAAAATTGCCTGGTCTAACAAAGAACAATTCTCTGTTTGGTCCGGCTCTGTTTCGACTGCCGGCGGCATAGTATTCTACGGCACTCTGGAAGGCTACTTGAAAGCGGTTGACGCCAAAACAGGTAAAGAACTGTACAAGTTCAAAACACCTTCAGGCATCATCGGCAACGTTAATACTTGGGAATATGACGGCAAGCAATATGTTGGCGTTCTTTCAGGTATCGGCGGCTGGGCAGGTATCGGTATCGCTGCCGGTCTTGACACTGGTGAATCAAACTCAAACTCAGAAGGTTTGGGAGCTGTGGGCGCTTACAGAAGCTTGAGCTCTTACACTAAACTGGGCGGTACATTAACTGTATTCACATTGCCCAGCAACTAAATCGATCTGATTCTTTAGATTGAAATATTAAAAGCCCTGGTTGATAAACCAACCAGGGCTTTTTTTTGGCTCTTTATGCAGTAAACTATGACTCCTTATTAGTTGATACACACAAGGAGATTTTAATGAGGAC
The DNA here is from genome assembly GCF_036845245.1 of Methylobacter sp. Taxonomy (NCBI): domain Bacteria; kingdom Pseudomonadati; phylum Pseudomonadota; class Gammaproteobacteria; order Methylococcales; family Methylococcaceae; genus Methylobacter; species Methylobacter sp. The sequence continues at coordinate 95,221 of NZ_DAIUEH010000007.1, read as the reverse complement.
CTTACCTCGACACATAACATACTTAGCCATCCTGTTAGCCTCGCTCAGCTCTGCTGCCTCAGCAGAAGAAAAATTCAAGGTCTGTGCCGACCCGTTAAACCCGCCTTATTCAACAAAAAACAAAGACGGCTTTGAAAACAAAATTGCCGAACTTTTTGCCAAAGAACTTGGGCAGACTATTGAGTATACATGGCTTCCGCAACGTCTCGGCTTTATCCGCAACACATTAAATGCGCCGTTAAACGACAGCGATGTAGACAGTAACGAATATAAATGCGACGTCGTTATGGGAGTTCCAGCAGATTACGACCTCACTTTAACAACCTCGCCCTACTATCAATCAACTTATGTGCTTTTAATCGCCAAAGGCCGCGGCTGGGATAATATTGCCGATCCCGCTCAATTGGTCGATCTGCCGTTGCAAAAACAGGAATCATTAAAAATTGCGATGTTTGATCGCGGTCCAGGAACAACCTGGATGCAAAAGCATGGGCTACTGGACGTTGGCATTCCCTATCAGTCAATGTCAGGTGACAGTGAAAATAATGTAGCGATGCAAATAGAAAAAGATCTTAAAGCGAAGAAAATTGACATGGTTATTTTGTGGGGGCCTATGGCAGGTTATGTCGTCGCACAAAGCCCCAAAAACAGTTATTCAATGATTCCGATGAAATCAACTCCTGACATGAAGTTTGATTTTGCTATGGCGATGGGCGTTCGCAAAGGCGATAAGGCAAGAAAAGAAACCCTTAACAAGCTGATAGCGGCCAAAGCAGATGAAATTCGATCTATTATGACGAGTTATCATATTCCTTTGTTACCACTGCCTAAACAAGCTATTAAAGAAGACAACCATTAATCTTGATGGGGGCGACCTACAGGCCGCCCCAACAGGCATTATTTACGATTAAACAATCCAACCAAATACGCAAACCTGACCGCACGTTCATGTGACAGCTGATTCCACTGAAAGCGCCACTTCCAATTACCCACCATCGTACCTGGAGTATTCATTCGATGCTCGGAATTCAGCTCCAAAATATCCTGCATCGGAATTACTGCAAGATTTGCAACCGATGCCAATGCGGCATGAATTAATGCACAATGCAATGGCATTGCTGGATTGCCGAGATAATTATAAATGTAATTCCTCTCATCATTGCTAATGCCCTGCAACCAACCTAAAGTCGTGTCATTGTCATGGGTACCGGTATAAACAACACAGTTTTTTTCATAATTATCAGGCAAATAAGGATTATTAGGGCCGCCGCCAAATGCAAACTGTAAAATCTTCATACCGGGCAAATCAAACTCATCCCTTAGCGCCTCGACTTCAGGAGTAATAATCCCCAAGTCCTCGGCAACCAATGGAATCGCACCATGCGCCGCTTTTATCGCGTTCAATAATGCCTTGCCTGGCGCCTTAGCCCATAATCCATTAATTGCGGTATCTTCATTGGCCGGTATTTCCCAAGCGGCTTCAAGCCCCCGAAAATGGTCGATCCGAATAATATCAAACAACTCAAGCTGGGTTTCCATCCTGTCAACCCACCAATGGAATCCGGTTTTTTTCAAGTGGTTCCAGTTATAGTGCGGATTACCCCACCGCTGCCCTGTTTCAGAAAAATAATCAGGCGGCACACCTGTGACGACAGACATTTCGCCTGATTCATCAAGTTTAAAAACCTCACGGTGAGCCCAGACATCCGAACTGTCATAAGACACAAAAATAGGAATATCACCAAATAAAAAAACCCCATGCCTATTAGCATAGGCTTTTAATTCCAACCATTGCTGGAAAAATACATATTGCTCAAATTTAATGCATTCAATTTGTGTTTTTAACCGACGACGCGCTTCTTTTATTGATTTTGTATCCCTTTCCTTAAAATGCTCAGGCCACTCATTCCAAGATTGCTGATTAAACTCAGCCCTAAGAGCCATAAATAAAGCAAAATCATCGAGCCAAAATGCTTTTTCCTGACAAAAATGTGCAAAACTATCCTTATCCTTTTGCTCCGCACGCTCCGAAAATCCATGGTACGATTTTGCTACCAGACATATTGTGGCGCAGTTTCCGGCACACTCTTCACACTTATCAGACTGTTGCAGCCAGCCGCGCTTCACCAGCCAATCAATATTAATTAATGCGGCATTACCGGCATGGGCAGACAAGCACTGATAAGGAGAACCATCGGCATGAGTCATGCCTAAAGGCAAAACCTGCCATACACTTACCCCGCTATCATGCAGAAATTTTACAAAATTGAAAGCTTCCTCACCGAGGTCTCCTTGGGGACCTGCCCCCGGTAACGAGGTAATATGCAATAGAATACCGGCGCGTCGTTTATTTAAGATGTCATTCACACTTAGTGATCTCTAGTTTATTTTATGTTTCAGTTGCTGGTTTTGATAAATGCGGAGGACTAAATACTAATAACCATCAATCATGTAAGTTCGACGCCTGGACGCATTGCCCCTCCCATCGCGGGAGCACCGGAACCCTGCGTAAACGACATCGATAAATAAGCGGGCGGTTCTTCTCCCAACAATCTATATAAGTTTGCTAAATTAAGCCGATATTGTTTTTCGAAATTACTGACCGCTTCCCCTGGATTGTAATCGCCAAACCACCAAAACCAGTCGGAACCTTCACAGACGGCCAGCTGCAACTCAGCCTGTTGCACTTGTTTATCCGTTAATCTGCCGGCGGCAATTACCTTATCAAATGCCCACTTAACATCGCCAAGCATATCCCAACCGCGATTCTTGTCTGCATCGCCTATCCAGGTCGAGAACGTACCGTAGACCCAACTGCCTGCAACCAACTTTGTCAGTGGCTTTATCTCAACCTTATTTTGCAAACATTCCGAAAAAGTAGTTAATTCAATACTGGGATGCCCCGCCAGCCGTTCATACAAGGCACTGAGAAAGTAATAACCATTAGCAGGAAAATATTCCCATGCATTCTCGCCATCCATGATGATTGAAACCACCTTGTCACCGGGTTCGTGATCAGCAATATTTTCAAGATGATGAATCAAATCGCCGACAGCATCATCGGCATGCCATTTTGAATACTCAAAACCGATAAGGTCTGATAAGCCATCATCACGAAAAAAGCAGGCTATATCAGTTTCTTTAAGCTTAAAAGGATGATGAATCCCTGTTTTATCGTTTTCGGGAAGACTCAAACTATTATGCAGCACTGAACCGCCGCTTGCAGTCCAGTCAAAGCCAAAATCACTCAATACTTTCAGCGTTTGATCGCTAATACTGCCTTCCGAAGGCCAGCAACCTTTAGGTCTAAAACCGAATAATCGCTTAAAGGTTTGGACACCCTTATCAAGATGCCACAAAACGCGCTCTGCTCCGCCCGGATAAGTATCCAACTCCGGCAAAGGTGCATCAGGCATAGCTTCATGGGTAGAATTCAAATCCAGCAAAAGCGGCAGGATAGGATGGGCGTAAGGCGTCACAGAAAGCTCCACCTGCCCTTTTCTGGCTAATGACTTATATCTACAGATAATACTGGTCAATTGCTCGGCAATGACCTCTATAATTTCGATCCTGTCGTGCAGCGTATAGCCGGATCCTTTTTCTATCAGGCGTTTTATTCGACTATCCGTTAGCTTTATGGTTTCTCCCATCCAAATCAAATGATACCAAGCCAGAACATCACTGATAAATTGAGAATTAACATAGGTTAATGAATCATAATGATGTTCAAGCCAATCGGCCATTTCAACCAATCTTTTGAAAGTCGGGTAACGGTTTATTTGCCTCTCCCTGTTGGCGCGCATGCAATCTTTAACCAGCTTCATGCGCTCTTCAGGGTCTGCCGGGATACAGGGATTAACCAGCGCAGCCAGCAAAGGATCGGTAATTGAAATTCGATCATGCAGATAGCCGTTGACCTGCCTGGCATATTCCTCGATTTGCTCCAGAAGTATCGGCGCGAAATTCACTACCGCCTTGGCCTGCGGCACTGCTTCCAGATGCGCGGCCATATCTACATAATCTTTAATGACATGCAAATACGTCCATGGCAGCTTAAATTCCCCTGATTGCAAATCCCTGTATTCCGGCTGATGCATGTGCCAGCATAAGACTAATTTCAATTTTTTTTTATCTGACATAATGTCTTTTTTGCCCCAGCATATCCGGTGTAACCAAAACGACTCCGCCGGGACTGACATGAAATTTCTTTTCGTCTTCGGCCCTATCCTCACCAATTATAGTGCCTTCCGGAATTTCACAGCCTTTTTCTATAATCGCCTTGGTAATACGGCAATGACGACCGATATTAACTTCCGGCAAAACAATGGTATCTTGCAAAACCGTATACGAATTAACGCGAACATTCGAAAATAATAAGGAATGCCTGACTTTCGCTCCGGAAATCACACAGCCTCCTGAAACCATGGAATCAACGGCCTGGCCTCGCCTTTTATCGCTATCGAAAACGAATTTAGCCGGTGGCGTTTGTTCCTGGTAAGTCCATATAGGCCAGGTTTTATCGTACAAGTTCAAATCCGGCTTAACCCCAATCAATTCCATATTCGCAGACCAATAGGCATCTATGGTACCTACGTCGCGCCAGTAGCTCTGTTCCCCGCTTTGCAAGTCCAAAAAGGGGTAAGCGTTGGCTATATATTTATCGATAACCGCTGGAATAATATCTTTACCGAAATCCCGGCTTGAACTTTTGGTGTCGGCATCTTTAAGCAATTGCTCGAACAAAAACCTGGCATTAAAAATATAAATCCCCATGGACGCCAATGCAGTGTCGGTTCGGCCCGGCATAAGCGGCGGATGCTCCGGCTTTTCGACAAAAGCCCTGACCCGCCGATTTTCATCCACATCCATAACGCCGAAAGCCGTTGCATCCTGCAATGAAACTTCTATACAGCCTATTGTTAAATCGGCATTTTTTTCAACATGATCGGCAAGCATCGCGCCGTAATCCATTTTGTAAATATGGTCACCGGCCAGCACTAAAATGTGCTCTGGATTGCGGCTGCGCAGTATGTCAATATTTTGAAAAATGGCATCCGCCGTGCCCTTATACCAAGAATTTTCATCATGCCGTTGTTGAGCGGGCATTAAATCGACGTATTCGCCAAATTCACCACGCAAAAATCCCCAGCCTTGCTGAATATGCCTGATCAGCGAATCCGACTTGTATTGAGTCAAAATGCCTATCTTGCGTATACCGGAATTCATGCAGTTTGACAGGGGAAAATCAATAATCCGGAATTTACCCCCAAAAGGTACAGCCGGCTTGGCGCGCCAATCGGTCATATTCATTAACCGTGAACCGCGACCACCGGCCAATATTAACGCGATGGTATTACGGGTTAAATGACCAACATTATGATCATGCTTTTGATTGCTTGACGCTGACATTTTTCATCTCCATGTGGAATAGACTGACAACTCTTGATGTGTTTGGTAACATTCACCTAACTATTATTCCACTACGCCGAGGCTATTCATAGTGAAAAAGCAATCTAAAAACGCACTTGATTCTGATGCTGTAAAAATCATGGAAGCCAGACATCATGATCCTTTTTCAATTTTAGGTCGCCATCTCAAGGACAATCACCTTCAAGTTAAGGTGTATCTGCCTTATGCAGAAACAGTATGCTTTAGCCATAACGGCGCGGCTTTAAACCGGCTACCCGATACAGACTTTTTCGAATATAACGCCGAACATGGACAATTGCCAGAACATTATCAATTGTCCTGGGTAGACAAGAGTGGTTACAGCCACGAAAACTATGACCCTTATGATTTCGGCACCCAAATGCCGGAGTTCGACCAGCATTTATTCGGCGAAGGCAAACACTGGCATATTTATCAAAAACTGGGCGGCCATCTACACAATGTAGATGGTATTGACGGTGTTTTATTTACCGTCTGGGCTCCGAATGCCGGACGCGTCAGCGTAGTGGGCGATTTTAATCGCTGGGACGGACGCTGCAATCCAATGCGCAGCTTAGGCGGCAGCGGTATCTGGGAGCTGTTTGTGCCGGATTTACACGCCGGCTGTTACTATAAATTCGAGATATTAAACCGCAACACCCATGAGATTCTGTTAAAAACCGACCCTTATGGCCAACAGTTCGAGTTCCGTCCCAATACCTCGTCGATTGTGGTCCATGAAAACAGCTATCCGTGGCAGGATCAGCAATGGATGAACGACCGTATCCGCCATAATTGGCTGCATGAGCCTATGTCTATCTACGAGGTTCACCTGGGCTCCTGGCGCCGCGACCATCTGGGCAATTTCCTCAATTATCGTGAACTAGCCACGCAACTGGTCGAATATGTCAAAGAAATGGGCTTTACCCATGTTGAGTTATTGCCGGTAACCGAGCATCCGCTGGATGCTTCCTGGGGTTATCAAACCACCGGTTATTTTGCTCCGACCAGTCGTCACGGCACACCGGATGATTTTCGCTATTTCATCGATACCTTTCATCAAAACGGTATCGGAGTCATTCTGGATTGGGTGCCCGCGCATTTCCCTAAAGACAGCTTTGCGCTGGCCCGTTTTGACGGCAGCGCGCTTTATGAACACGAAGATCCGCGCAAGGGCGAGCACCGCGACTGGGGCACATTAATTTATAATTACGGCCGCAATGAAGTGAAAAACTTTTTGCTGGCCAGCGCCATTTTCTGGCTGGAGGAGTTTCATCTTGACGGCTTGCGCGTCGATGCCGTCGCCTCAATGTTGTATCTGGATTATTCCCGTAAAGATAACGACTGGATTCCCAATATGTATGGCGGCAACGAAAATCTGGAAGCAATCGATTTTCTGAGAGAACTCAATTCCGTCACTCACCAGCAACATCCCGGCACAGTGATGATGGCTGAAGAATCCACATCATGGCCTCAGGTGACCCGTCCGACCTGGACCGGCGGACTAGGCTTCTCGATGAAATGGAATATGGGCTGGATGCACGATACGCTGGCGTACATGAGCCAGGAGCCGATACACCGTAAATATCATCATGACCAGCTTACCTTCGGTATGCTCTATGCCTTTACCGAAAACTTCTGCCTGCCTTTTTCCCACGATGAAGTGGTACATGGCAAAGGCTCACTGGTCAGCAAAATGCCGGGGGATGAATGGCAGCGCTTCGCCAACCTGCGCCTGCTGTACACCTTGATGTACACCTATCCCGGCAAAAAACTGCTGTTCATGGGCTGTGAATTCGGCCAAGGCACCGAATGGAATTTTAACAAGGACTTGGACTGGTATGTTCTCGACTATCCGCACCACCAAGGTATACAAGCGCTGGTAAAAGACCTGAATCATCTTTACAGAAAACACCCGGCTTTATACCAGCATGATTTCGATCATCAAGGTTTTGACTGGATCGACTGCCACGATGTGCAACAATCCATTATCAGTTATCGGCGCAAAACCGAACATGAAGATTTGATTGTCGTGCTCAATTTCACACCGGTCACCCGTGAGCAATACCGGATCGGCGTGCCTGTGCCAGGCAGCTATACGGAAATATTCAATTCCGACTCCGGCTACTACGACGGCGGTAATATCGGCAATGGCGCTGCCTTATCAGAACCTACACCCTGGATGAATCAGCCCCACTCTATCAGCCTTACTTTACCCCCTCTGGGGGCTGTAATCTTGAAATTATAGTTATCAAAACCAGCCCTCTATATCTAATAAAAATTACAAACAGGTAAATGAAAAAAATACTTTTTGTCACCAGTGAAGCCCATCCTTTAATTAAAACCGGCGGCCTGGCAGATGTTTCCGGCAGCCTGCCCAAGGCGTTATCGGAGCTGGGTGAAGATGTGCGCATTATCATGCCCAATTATCAGGCTATCAAAACGACTGAAGAGGTTCGCTACCTCAGTACAGTGTATGTAAACAATTATGCGGTAAATATTCTGGAAACCCGGTTACCGGAAACCAGTGTCATCGTGTGGTTGGTTGATTGTCCGGAATTCTTTAATTTTCCGGGCAACCCTTATGTTGATGAACACGGCAAACCGTGGGCGAACAGCGCTGAACGTTTTGCCCTGTTTTGCCGCGTCACGGTAGAAGTTGCGATGAACCGGAGCTGGTTGGACTGGAAGCCCGACATCGTCCACTGCAACGACTGGCAAAGCGGCCTGGTGCCTGCGCTGCTGTCGCTCGAATACAGCCGCCCCGCTCTCGTCTTCACGATACATAACATGGCTTATCAGGGAGTTTTCCCAAAAGCCACTTACCTTTCCTTAAACTTGCCGGGACAACTTTGGAACCCGAGCGGTATAGAATTCCATGACATGCTGTCGTTTCTTAAAGGCGGCCTAGTCTATTCGGACCGTATCACCACGGTTAGTCCGACCTATGCCAAAGAAATTCAAACTGCCGAATTCGGCTACGGACTGGAAGGCCTGTTAAGTTACCGGAAAGATTTCCTGAGCGGCATCATCAACGGCATAGATACCGACCACTGGAACCCTGAAACCGACGTCAACATCAGCCAAACGTTTAATCGTTTATCAATCAATAAAAAACTGCTGAATAAAACAGCGCTACAGGAAAAGCTCTCCTTGCCCGTAGACAAAAACATTCCCGTGTTCGGGCTGATCAGCCGTTTGGTGGAACAAAAAGGTATCGACCTGATACTGGACTGCCTCCCTGAAATGCTGGATCATCCATTACAATTTGTATTGCTTGGCAGCGGCAGCAAAGGTTTTGAGCAACGCCTGCATAATTTTGCCGAAAGCCATCCCGATAAAATATCGATCACTATCGGTTATGACGAAACGCTGGCGCATTTAATTGAAGCGGGTGCGGATATTTTCCTGATGCCATCGCGCTTTGAGCCCTGCGGCTTAAACCAGATATACAGCCAGCGCTACGGTACGATCCCCATAGTCAGAAAAACCGGAGGACTCGCCGATACCGTCATCGATACAGTCCCCGAAACACTGAACAATCACACCGCAACGGGATTTGTTTTCAATGAAGCAAGCGCCGGAACGTTGATGGAAGCCATTAAACGCTCGCTTATTTTATATAACCACCCTAAAACCTGGAAACAGCTACAAACCAATGGTATGCAAAAAGATTACTCATGGAGCAAAAGCGCCCAGCAATACATGACCTTATACAGCCATCTGTAAAGTAATTATCCCCTGCCACTCCGACACCCACAAAAAATCAAGTGGGTAGGATGAGTAAAGGCACTAGCCGAAACCCATCATAACGAATCATAGACGCGATGGGTTTCACTTCGTGCTTTACAAGTCGCGTTGCTCTACCCGCTACATTAACCCGATCTACTTCTCTTGCAAGATCAGCAATCACATCAAATGACATTTAAATCAACACGTAACGGATTCCTTATCGCCATCAGCGTTATTGGTTTGTTACACACATTTTTTGGAATCAGCCTAGGTTGGCTGCTATTGCCAAGCACCATTTGTCTGGCATTAATCATTTACGGTTCGGCAGTCATTCAATCCAACTTTCACGCCCAAGCCTATTGTTATGCGAATGTCTCGGAAAAAGAAATTGCCCTGTCGTTTGACGATGGACCAAACCGGGAATACACCCCACAGGTGCTGTCAACATTAGCCCAGTTCAATGCTCCGGCAACTTTTTTTGTTACCGGCAAAAACATAGAGGGCAACGAAAATATTTTGAAGCAAATGGATGCAGAAGGGCACAGCATTGGCAACCACAGCTACACGCATTCTTTTTATGTCGATTTTAAAAGCTTGCAAGGTTTTAAGAATGAACTAGACAGAACAACAGAAAGTGTCTTCAAAGTCATCGGCAAACGCATGAAATTATTCAGGCCGCCCTATGGAGTGACTACACCCAATCTTGTAAAAGCCTCAAATAGTTTGAATTACAGCATCATCGGCTGGACCATCCGCTCATTCGATACCACCGCCGACACCTCGCAAACCATAACCCGGCGCATACAAACACAACTAAAACCGGGCGCTATTATTCTGTTTCATGACACTTCGGATAAAACCGTGCAGGTATTAAAACAAACGCTTAATTTTGCGAAAGAAAACGGCTATAAAATTGTCAGTATAGAGCAGCTTTTGAAGATAGACGCCTATGAATAAATGAATGATGAGGGATGATATGGACTCCTCATACATTTTGAACAACTCTGTCGTAAAGGTTGGTTTGACATTTTGCGCCGTAACCCGGCGCGGCATTGTTTTCCGATCAGTTTTGCAACGGCGGCACCCGGCTCAGCACGGCCACTAGTTCCGATTGTCTGCGGGTACCGGTTTTACTAAACAGGCTTTTCAATTGACTACGCACGGTATTCAGCGTCACGCCTGCTTCTTGCGCATATTCTTCCGGAGATTTTCCGACCAATAAAGCCGAAGCCACCCGCAACTCGGCGGGCGATAAATTATACAGACTGCCCAACAACTGTAACATCGATAGGGAAATACCATCTTCTATCACCAAAACCAGTGCCAACGGCATTTGCCAGTCTCGGGTAAACGGTGACGCAGCAGGTAACGGCGTCACAAACACTTGCCGGGTCTCCTCACCGCTCAAAAACATCGCCCCGCCCATGGCTGGATAGCCGGTAGCTTCCGCGATTAAAACCGCCAGTCGGCTCTTGTTGGGCAGATGAGAGGCAGACAAACGACCCGCCTTGCTGATCAGGCCACAAAACCCTCTGTTTAGCAAATGCTCTGCACCGATGTTCAAATGCAGGATGACGCCCTTGCCATCGACGATCAGCATCGACATAGCCAGAGCATCAATCGCCCTAGCCCCCAGCTCCGCCTTAGTGTATAAGCTCTGGGTGTGCCTTTGCAGGCGCAGGGCTCTTTGCAAATGACTGCTGAAGCGCTGAGCGGCCAGCTGGTTGACATGATCGAACGGCTGTTGGCCTACTGCACGCAGCACACCCAGAACACTATGATAATCCTCGTTGTCATCAACCCAAGCGCACATTGAATAACGAGCACCTTGGCGGATAAAAAAATCCTGATAAAACTCATTGTGACTAACGAAATTTTGATCGAAACTGTTATGGCAGCATGACCATTCATCGATAACGGTGTCACGAAGAATACTTACGCGCGGATCGATGCTGATGTAGTAATTCGCAAAATCGGCCCCACCTTGCAGAGGAAGCGTCGTTGCCGCCATTACAGAAGCTATAGGGATATTAAGTTTTTTGTCTAGCGTTAGCAGCTGAGCATCAACACCGCCCGCATATTGCCCGCAAAGCCCCACCGCCTCTCTCCAACGACTGGGATCCAGTGTTGTTTCATACAGTACACCAATTAAATGATCCAGTTGTTTGTCGTCTGTCATATCGGCGTGAGTAAAAATAAGAAAAATGATTTAGGAGTTTAGGTAAATACAACCCCAAAAACAAGGTAAAAATAGACTTACATCACCCATATGGGTGATGACGTATTTGTTACAGATCGATACAGTACACGCCAGATGGCAATCCCGACTTTCATAATGCAACCGCTTTGAACAAGGTTCTTCCGCTAATGCAACGAAATGAAACTTTATTCCAGAACCATCCGGCGTTTTGATTAGATTCAAAATTAGCACATTGAAGTTTAACCCCATCAACGTCGATGGTTACCTGACCATTTAAATACGAGGTTTATTTATGATAAAAAAATTATTATTACAGTTATTTTATGTCGCGTTAATATTAAATCCAATAATAGCGGCGGCGGTTAGTGATTCGGATAGACTTTTTAACTACGCTGAACAAACCTATCCGCAACACTTTAGTCCTTCCGGTGCAGCCACATTCACCATAGGTAGCTATCTTGCACGTTATTATTCTGGTACCGACACCTACATAGGAACTCTGGGCAATGATGTCTATGTTTATGGAAATAAGTTTGGCGGGTTAATGAAAGTTGGTCAGATAAGCGACTTTATTACCACTCAATCGTCGAGTATTGCTGGAAATTGGAACGTACAGGAAGTTGTTGATAGCACAAATTGTGGTGAAGGAGTTTATACGATCAACTACACCGCGATTGCCACTGTAAATGGTAGTGAAATAACTGTTTTGGCCAACGGAGTGGCGAGAACAGGTACATTGAACGCTAGTGCAATTAAATTCAATGTATCCTATCCTGAAGACGGAGGCACAACCGCATCAACAGGTACGCTAACTTTCAATCAGAGTACATTTACAGGAAATAGTAGTTGGACATGGTCTGGTAGTGGCTTTAAATGCTCAGGTACGTCCGAAATTTCTGCTTCAAAGATTTAATCGGGAGATATAGCTATACCCTTCGTTCCATACACGTCAAATGAAGGTAAAATAATGACCAGTTTATTATGAATCTGCCGCCTGTTTGTCTACAGAAAACCAATATGGCGGGTTTTGAAGTAAGCCCTCGGCTTTGCCGATGCACTTATTTTGCAGGTAGTGATATATAGAAAAGCACCAACAACGAACAAAAAAATTTAAGGAAGTTACTATGCGTTCACTCATCATCCATTTTTTCGTCCTGTTGGGTTTGTTTTTTTCCACCTTCGTAATAGCTGCACCTATTTCTAATGATCGCGTGTTTGCCTTTGCCGAAGGGAGTTACCCCAGCCTTTTCCCAGGGACTGCAGTGGCTCAACAATTTCAGCAATATAATTATCGCTACTATCCAGTGAGTGGTAACTATTTAGCGGTTGACACTTCAGGTATGATTTTTATGTTAGGGCCAAGTACCAAGAACGTATTGACATCCGTTGGTCCTGTAACGAATTTTGAAAGTGCTATCACTGCTTGGGAAGGAACACTTACATACACTAAAACTATTCTAGCCAGACTCACATTTGATAGTTATTTTTATGATAGTCATATGGGCTATTCTATTACCACTGTGGGCTATTTTACCCCCAAAGATATAGCCACCGATGGTATCAATCTGTATGTTGCGCTACCATATAAAATTCTTAAGATTGCGATTGCCACGGGAGTTATCACCACCTTGGCCGGAGCCAATTATTTTGAACCTGGCTGCATGAGTGGTCAAATTATGCCATGTGGCCCTTTTGATGTTGGGGAGATAATTCACATTACTACTGATGGCACTAGTGTGTACGTGGATAATGACAGACGCGTACTTAAGATCGTGATCAGCACTGGCGTAGTCACAACCTTAGCCGATTTGTCATCCCCATCCCCCTTCCATGGCCTTACTACTGACGGTACCAGCCTATATGCGATTGATGGTCCCTACATTCGTAAGATCGTGATCGGCACTGGTGAGGTCACAACCTTAGTCAAATTGATAGGCCCCTCTGGCCTTACCACTGACGGTACTAGCCTGTATGCGATTGAGGGTGTTTTCATTCGTAAGATCGTGATCCGCACCGGCGAGGTCACAACTTTAGCCGGTGGTGGAAAAGTAATTAACACTGAGGGCGGAACGGGCGGAGATGGTGTAGGCACTGCTGCATCCTTCTCTGCCCCTAACCGCATAACTACTGACGGAACCAACCTATATGTGTCTGATTTTAACAACCGACATATTCGTAAAGTCGTGATCGCCACTGGTGTGGTCACAACCTTAGCTGGATCATCCATATCACCAAACCCCAATAATTTGGCTATCGTTGACGGTAAAATTTATTCGGCTTTAGCAAGCTGGCCAGCTGGGAGCAAGACAAGCACCTTTGACATTAATAAGTTCTCACCTAGCAATGTTCTACCAACATGCTCATATCCACAAGTCTTACAAAACGGTGATTGTGTCGTAGCGCCAACGTGTACATCAACACAAGTTTTACAAAACGGTGTTTGTGTCACGTCAGATCCAACAAATGCTCGGAATGTCGCGCTGGCTTGTCAAGCTTTACCATATACGGGGGCGAGTGGTACTCCGCAAGTTGATACAGGTTGCCAATTGGTTCAATTTGATGCTTGTTTGAGTCGAGCTGGATATAAACAGTACGATACTGAAGCGATTGCAGAATGCTCTGTATTAAATGGCACCACTAATGCGACTGGCAGCAAGTGGAGTTGCCTCTATTGCTCGGGTTATCCAAATACACGGTAGCTAAATAGGTAAGAAACGAATCACAAAAGAGCCATCGAGTGTGCGTTTCTATAATTAGTCGGGTAGATACTCTGTACAAAGTCAAACTTATGTCGTTAATTTTTAGCTATCCGACAGATGCCGGAATTATATAAAACGGGTATTGTCGAAGGGCTTGTCGCGCTTAAATATACCGTGGATAGAGTTGTAGGGATTTGCCGTGAGGAAATTCGCCACAAACGGCTCGACAAAACAGTATTTTGTCAGTTTTTATTCTGAAAAACCGAACTTGAATAAGACCCAAGTATGACCCGCAGGCTTGGACCTATTGGCCGAAGCCTACAGTTAAGTGATGCCCGCAATACTGCCCGGAAATGTAGCTATTTAACAAGTGTTCTGGCAGCTACTGCTCTGGACAAAAGGCCATCCATTATTGCTAGCCTACTGCCGTTAAAAACTGTGAAGCTACAACAAACAAAAAATTCAAGGAAAAATAACTATGCATTCACTCATTATCCGTTTTATTATCCTATTAGGGCTGTTTGTTTCCACCTTCGTAATAGCTGCACCTATTTCTAATGATCGCGTGTTTGCCTTTGCCGAAGCAAACTACCCCAGCCTATTCCCAGGGACTGCTACGGATCAACAATTTCAGCAATATAATTATCGGTACTATCCAGTAAGTGGTAACTATTTAGCGGTTGACACTTCCGGTGTGATTTTTATGTTAGGGTCAAGTACCAAGAACATATTGACATCCGTTGGTCCTGTAGCGAATTTTGAAAGTGCTATCACTGCTTGGGAAGCAACTCTGCCTGGAACAGGGCAAAAGATCCAAGGATTATCTGCCACACAACAAGCAGATGGAACTCTATACTTTCGTGGTACTTACCAAAATAGTGCAGTGCGCTTTACACATCAAGGTAACATCGGGCAAGGCAAATGGGACGTATATAGCGGCACATCAAACGACCGCACACGCGTTACTATCAGCGATACAGAAGGCTTGAAGGAGGCTCTGCTGATGGATAATGGTCAGCGGATGACGGTTAATATAGTCGGCACTGAACGCATCGAATATCGAAATTACTCAAATGACAGAAAGTTTTTATTTGGATCTGTGCTCTATCGCAATGGTGACAAGTGGTTACAAGGGCTAATGTTCACCGAAGCATTTTCAGATTACACCGACTTAGTCACAGTAACGGACGTAACCTCGCAGATCACGAAAGGCCTTGAGCAATATTCTATGCTGATTACCCCCGCAGTATCTAAGCAAACGCGCTGGTTTGACCTGATATTATCTCCCGCCTATGCAGATTTGAATCTCAGTCTCACCAATAGCACAATTAGTGGATTTATCTGGGATAATATAAAGGCTGTTGCTTTTGTAGGAGCTGGCAGCATAAAAGGGATCGTTACGACAACGATTGGAATTGCTAACTCGCGTGGAGTGGTAGCGACTACGCAAGGCGTTATTATTGCTGGTGCTATTACTCTTCTCGGAGCCCCTGCTGTGACGGCGGCAACGATTATTGGTGCTGGCTATTTGCTTGGTTCATTTGCTAGAGATTATGTTGACAATCATACAGTTGCAGTTTCAAATGACTCTGAATCAGATACGAAAGATTATCTTACTGTGAGCTCATCTACTACTTACACCGAAGAAGATCCAATCCCGGCACCAATACAAACGGTTATTTCACAGGAAGGAGAGCGCTGCTCTACTGATGGTGGCGTTACTTATGGTGTTATACAAAACAATATTTGTGTGTTACCACCGACTTGCATACTACCAGAAGTCTTACTAGACAATGTTTGTGTAATACCAGTTAGTAGTGTAGTAACTACTGTAGTTTCTGCTACTGGTTCTCGATTAACGGAAGGAGGAAGTAATACTTTTCCAGATGGATCTATTGAGAAAGTATCGTGCACAACACCAATTTCTGCAAAAATTACAATAAATATAGACTTTGAAAAATTAGAGATCACTCAAGACCATATATGGTCTTATGGAAGAGGAGTATGCTCGGCTCCAAACCATCAAGTTACACCAAGTGGCCCTGATAAATTTAGATGGGTTACACCATTTACCATTACTGAGAATTTGTTAAATTCAAAAAATATTAACGGAACTTTAAGCAAAACTGGGATTACAGGAAAATATATTTATCATGGAGAAAATAAGCAATATGCAGTGACTTGGGATTTAAACGGACAGTTTGAAGTTTTGTTTTAGGGATCGTCGAGTAATGCTTTTCTCTACAAGATACGCTCCCATCTTAATCTAAAAGGTTTAACTATCAAGCTTGCTATATAGTCGAGTAGACCTCGCATTAAAGGAATACAGGAATTTAGTTGAACGATTTTTTTCAAAAATTGAAAAATTTTCTTAGATACGCGAAAAGGTAAACTATCACCCATCGTTTTCTTATCTCAAATTCAGGTTAATAAACATACGCTAACTCAATAATACACCCTGAACGACTGCTGTATTTGCTCGAACTCATACAGATAAGGCTTCGCGACTTCGTGGTTGGCGGCCACGATCAGCAAGTCATGGGAAAACACCGAGGTGTTGTACCAGTTGAAACTGCCTTCGATCACGATGTAATCGTCGATGATGCAATATTTAGAATGGATCGGCGAATACGGCACCGGATGGTCGTCCTGGCCGTAAACCAGGCCTACCGCGATACCGGCATGTTTTAACCGGTCTACTGTCGGCAGTAATGGGCGAGCCAGTTCTTCCGCCATCGGCCGTTCCACTCCGATACGTCCCTGCCTGGCCAGATGTCCGTTAAGCAGAAGATGGACGTGGACGCCCCGGTTCTTTGCGTTGATCAATGCATTGACCACGCTGTCATGATGATCGCCCAACAAGTCGCCGATCAGGAACAAGGACACTTTAATCGAATACCGGGCGCGATTGATCTCGGCCAATATCGCGTGATGCGGACGGTACGGTTTGCCGTTAAGCATGACATGACGGCCGAAGGTGTACAGGAGGTTGAAATGGCTCAACGGATCGATGCCGTATTTTTGGATCACGCCGCCGCGCTGGCTTTGGAAAATATTATCCAACAAGCGGCAGATGCCTTTGGAATGAAAGGTCATGCCCGATTCCCAATTGGCCCACCAGCGATCGAAGGTGATATTGAACGAGCCCAGTATGCAGTCCTCGTCATTAAAAATAATGAATTTGGTGTGCATATCCGGCTCCACTTCGATCAAATGATGCTTGGGGCTGCAAAATACGCCGATCAATTCAATCCGCGAACGCTTTAAACGCGCATAGCTTTGGCTATTGGTCAGGGTCATTTTTCGCCAGTCTACGATGCACTGCACCAAAACCCCCTGATCGCTGGCGCTTAGCAAATGGGTCGTAAAATCATGGTCGTCAATGCAATCCACACTGACTTTTATCGTGCATAAGCGCCCCGGATTTTCGTGCTTGGAGCGGATTACCTTATCGATAAGGTCGTGAATATAACGCTTCGGATGATAAGGGTGGTGCTGCTGCCCTTTGGTGAATTTGGGTACCAGTTGCAAAGCATCGAAATGATGGTTGTACCAATCCACATCGCTTTGCAATTCACCGGCATTCAGCTCATGAGCCCGATAGTTGCTGGGAGTTGCCCAATCGCCGGTAATCTTTCGGTGCTGCGGCTGGTCGCCCTGAAGTTGATGCCAGTCCATAAAGATATATTCGTTTTGGGAAGCAGTAGAGCACTCGCCCAGATGCACAATAAACGCGAATTTAACACAATTGATTTTGCCGAAGTTGCTCGAAAACGGGTGTATGTAAAAATCCCGTGTACAACGTTTATGCCTATCCCAGTGAATATCGTAAGCATCGGTGTCGACGATGTAAGTTTCGCAGATCGCATCGCGATAGACTTTTAGAATAACCTTTACATTAGCCTGAACGCCGTAAAATACATCAAAATCTATTTTTCCCCAGCGGATATAGAATTTGTCATTAAAATCGTTCACTCTTTGAAAAGAGCCGCCCAGGTTTCCATGAGTCGGCGAGGCATAGTGTTCAGCTATCTGCATAGTTTTATCTCCAAAAAGGCATAGGTATCTAAACAACTCGTCATCCCGGCAGGAAATTCTCAAGCCGGACGGGGTTTTATCGCGTTCTCACGCACTGTATCACTGCCATTAAGTTAAGAGTTTAACATTATTGTGGGCGCGAATTTACTTGTGCCCCATAGGGTATTCGCGCTACAGGTTCTAAAAACGTGAATGAATTCGCGCCCACGGCATTAAAGTTTAAGACGCGCAGGCTTCGCCTTTTACCTTTCTTATACCTGAGGCTCAAAGACCATAAAATAACCGCAATGATCGGAAACCCTTCCATAATCCTGCTCGGTAAACAAAACTCTCGCTGATGTGACCTTCAGCTCGCTGGTTTTATTCAAGAAAACATAATCGATACGATAATCATCGCTTAGATAATTTTGCCAATACGGATCGTTAACCCTGAAGATTTTTTCAAACGTGCCCTGCGAATTGGCCGCTAAATACTGGTCGTCATATTGATGTCCATCGACGACCAAATGATAGCCGGTCGATCCGGCGGCAATATTAAAATCGCCGCACAACAGGGTGGCGTTAACATGCGCAGACTGTTTAGCTTCGGCCCACTCGCACAAGCGTTGGAATTGCCCGGCAAAGCCGTCCTCCCACCAGCTTAAATGCACGGAAAAAACATTCACCCGTCCGATATAAGGCACTTTAACTTGAGACATGACCACTTTTCTGGAGTGAATACTGTGGACATCATGGCTGTCCGACACATACTTGGCTTCCTGTTTGGTCAGCGGATATTTGCTTAAAATGGCAACGCCTTCGCGATACTTGTCAAAACCCAAGTGCGACCAGTCGGTATGGATATGGTAAGGCGCAGCTAAACGGTCATTAATGATTTTGGCCGAATTGGACTCCCAGTCCCCTGCCCCGTTATTCCAAAGCTCAGCCACTTCTTGAAGACAAACGACATCGGCATTCAATTCGTTAATCGCCTTGGCTATCTGGGAAAATTTATAATCCTGGTTATCTTCCTGGTAACAGTGCAGGTTAAGAATCAAAACTTTTAGCGGCTCGCGGCTAAGCGAGTAGTTCTTGCCGTAGTTATTATCCCAAAAAACATGGCCGTTGCGTTCAATACAGATGCTGTATTGCAGACGAAAAGCTTGACCGATCCTAAGCCAGCTTTTCCAGATGGCAACACCGTACTGATTGGGGTTTCTGGCATTGCTGAGCGCCACTTTATCCCAATAGTTTCTTTTGAAATGGCAGGGGGTTTTATGAGTGTGACGCCAATTATCCGTTGTCCAGTGCACAGTCACTTTGTCGGCATCGTTAAATTTATCTACTGCAACCGTGATCGGGACGTTTTTTTGTCCGTCATCCAGTTTGTCGGCAAAGTCGATATTTAAAACCGGAACAGCGCCGGCCAACTTGACGCCTGAATCGGCCTGACTGGAATAATTCAAGCCTTGATTATTATCCCAGTACTCGGCATTAGCCGTCTGGTAGCACAATCCGAACCGGATATTACCGGGTAGCGATTGATCGGGAGTAAGCTGGAAATCTATTTGGGCCCGCCAGAACTCCTTATCGTGGTCCAGTTTGCTGTGATAGCCTGCCGACAGGGTTTGCCATACGCCGTCTTCACCCGACCAAACCACGTCAATCCGTTTGTCGTAACCGAGGCTTTCCACCTGCATAAAGAAAGTCAGCGTCTGCTGAGCTTTCGCTTTTTTTCGGGTAATCACATTTTCAACATACAGCAGCTGGATTTTGTTCATCCGTTGTCTCCGGTGATTGCTGTCCTGAACTATAGGTCAGCAGGAACGATAAATCATCTAACGCACAAAATTGCGCTCACTGTGTTCGGCACATCCTACTGAATTACATCCTAAGGCCGAGCGGGTTTGGAACGCACCTCTACGCTTGAAGGATTGTAATTGCGAAAATCGATGTCAGGGAAAATGTTATCCATGATTTCCAAAGCAGTCAGGTAACGCTCATTAATCCTGTTCTTACGAATACTGTCGTGTAAATAGTTAAACCGGGCCAAATGATCGGTAATGCGCTTGTTCGCATAATCTATCGTAGTCCCCGATTTCAGGATAAACGCCCAATCGGAGGCTTGCGCCAGCAAAATCGATCTGGCCGCCTGGTTTAAAGCCCGCGTCTGTAACGGGGTAAGCCCCAATCCACGAACATCCCGCGCCAATTTCTCCATCTGCTGTTCGGCCTTGTGGAGTAAGGGATAAATCCAGTCATTGGTTTCATTGATCCAGTAACCGGAATAACCTTGAGCGCCCCAGGTCGATGCATCGGGTGTAGCGATTTGGAGAGTTGTCTGCTGTTTCAAATAATCGCAGCAGCTAATCAACTGAACGCCATTGGTGCTTTCGCTCGCTAATCTCAGTACGCATTCCAGCCAGTAAGTCCCTTCAAACCACCAATGACCGAACAGCTCGGCATCGTAAGGCGCGACAATAATGGGCGGTCTGTCCATAGCTGCACCAAGCCGATCGATTTGATGCTGCCGTTTAGCAATGAAATCCTGCGCATGTTGATACGCCTTTGCCTTTGCCTGCCTCGGGTTATAAATTTCCTTGGGCAAGTTGTCGCCGGTCACGCGATGATATTTTATGCCTGTATTGATACGGGTTTTGCCGTCGAGAATATAAGGCGCAATATAATCCGGGTCCAGCTCAAACCCGATATCGCTATAGTATTCGCGGTAGTCGTAATCGCCCGGATAACCTTCCTTGGCGCTCCAGACCTGCCGCGACGACTCGGGGTCGCGCGCAAACGCTGCGACGCCGTTGCCGCAAGCTATCGGCGCATAAACGCCGTCACGCGGCTGCTGACTGGCATCCATAATGCCGTGGGTATCGACAAAAAAGTACTCGATCCCGGCATCGGCCAATACGGTCTCAAGGCCGGGATAATAGCCGCATTCAGGCAGCCAGAAACCGGTCGGAGTGCAATTGAAATTAGCTTTAAAGGTTGCGATACCGGTATTGACCTGATTGCGGACGGCGGTTTCGCTGACATTGAGCAGCGGTAAAAAGCCGTGAGTCGCGGCAGTCGTTATCAACTCAAGCTTACCGGTGTCTTGATGTTTTTTAAAAGCCGCCAATAAATCGCCTTGGTAGCGTTCTTGGTAAATGTTTAGCGCGTTCAGGAAAAAACGGCGATAGAGTCGCGCCAGTTTTTGATATTCCGGCTGCTTGCGGGTTCTGATGATTTCTTTTTCAGCCAATTCCAGCCGGCTGCGCAGATATTTCAGATAACGCGTTTGCAACAAATCGTCGCGCAGCATGGATATCAGCGTCGGCGACAATGACAGCGTCAGCCGGTAATTCACATTATCGGCTTGTAACCGGTCAAGCACGCCGATCAGCGGCAGATAGCATTCAGTCATGGCTTCGAACAGCCAGTTCTCCTCAAAAAAACTGTCATGCTCAGGGTGTCGCACATACGGAAGATGTGCATGGAGAACAATACTCAGGAATCCTTGCTGACAAGAAGCATTATCGGAACGGGGGAAGCTTTCTGTTATCACGCTTATTTGCTGACTCCTTGACCTGAAGCGTTTTTGCTCGGGCAATGGGTGGATTTTTGATGGTCTTGATACCACGCCGTTCCTCCATGAGGGGCATGAATAATATTCGAATGGGCAAAAACGATAAAATTATCATCTGCACAATATTTGCCGATAGCGGCTGAATAAGCCGTTTCATCAACAGGATCGGGCAAGGACACTTGCTGCCGGGCCTCGGGCCTATCAATGGCGATATCGAACCATGATACTGTTTCGGTTGCTACCTTCTCTTCATCGGGTTGCGCGTAAATCCTTAACGTCAGTTGGTCCTTGTGCTCGTTATCAGGCGTAGCGGTTTCCCGGTTTTCTCCAATATTCCAATAGGCGTAAATATGCCTCGGATCGACGGGCAAGAGGGTTACTTCGGGGATAGTGCAAGACACTTTAGATGCATAATCGCGGCCGATTTCCTCGCTGATATCGAACAGTTCCTTTGACGAAAGCCTGATTTTTTCAACAAGCTCGGGCGTTCCACTTGAAAAACATGGCGTAAAATCCCGGCTGATTTCCTGACTGATTTCAAGGATTTCTTGTGCCGATAGATTGATTTTGGAATTGTATCCTGAATGCAAAAACGTCATTATCAGCCTTAAACGTTACGATTACCTTATCTAAAATTTCCCTTGCACCTAACCCTTCTTTTTCTTGGGTTATCGTTAAAGATGACCTGAAAAAACAAGTGTATTCAAGTATACGTAGTAAATTCCGCAGGGTCCAGCTGCGGAATTTAATTACCTTCGAACACTCCGCATTTTCCATAGCGGCCACATCCTCAAATTAGTAATCCATATTCTCAAAAACCACTACAGTCCGGGTATTTAGCGGATAACAATGTGCGTGCATCGCTTTTTGATCTTGTAGCGGTACGATGTCCTGCGGCGATTGCAGCGACGTATCTAAAGCCAGGCACCATGCGCGGCCGGAAATAAGCGGCAATTCAATGATAACCTGCTGATCCGACATGTTTATTGCAACATGCAGGTCGGGCTCGTCGTTTTCAACGCCTGCCAGAGTAAAGGCCAAAACCCTCGCTTCATAATCATCCCAGAGCGGCTTATTGATTTCCGTACCATGCCATTGAATTTCAGCTATTCCCCTGCCATTGACAGGTTTTCCGGTCAAAAAGCGCCGCCGCATGATGGACGGATGCCTTTTGCGCAACGCTATCATCAATTGGACAAAACGCAGCATATCGGCATTCTGCTTAGTCATACTCCAATCTATCCAGGACAATTCGTTGTCCTGGCAGTAGCAATTATTATTGCCGTACTGGCTGTTTAATAACTCGTCGCCCGCCAATAACATCGGGACGCCATGACTGAGCAACAACATCGTGAAAGCATTTTTCACCTGTTTCCTGCGCAACGCCAGAATACTTAAATCTTCGGTTTCCCCTTCTGTGCCGCAATTAAAACTTAAATTATTATTGCAGCCGTCCTGATTATATTCGCCGTTAGCGTAATTATTTTTTTCGTTGTAACTGAACAAATCGTACAGCGTAAAACCGTCGTGGCAGGTTACGAAATTAATGCTGTTAATCGGCAAGCGGCCTTTATATTCATACAGGTCGTTACTGCCGCAAAGACGGGTTGCCAGCTCGTTGACCAGCCCTTTATCGCCGCGCACAAAACGCCGGATCACATCCCGGTACCTGCCATTCCATTCGGCCCAGCGATAACCGGGAAAACTGCCGACTTGGTACAGGCCCGCCGCATCCCAAGCTTCGGCAATCAACTTGGTTTTAGCCAGCTGTTCCGACAGCTCGATAGCCCATAGCAAAGGCGGATCCTGCAACACTTCGCCTTCCTCACCTCGCGCCAATGCGCTGGCCAGGTCAAAACGAAAACCATCGACATGCATTTCCCTGACCCAATATTCCAGGCAGCTGATGATAAAGTTGGCCACCAGCGGATGATTGGCATTGACCGTATTACCGCAGCCGGTATAGTCATGAAGAATGCTTTTATCGAACTTGTCATGATGATAAAAAATATCATCCCCGATGCCCCTGAAATTAATGATCGGACCATCGGCTCCAGCTTCTGCGGTATGGTTGAACACAACGTCCATAATGACGCCGATGCCTGCCCGATGCAGCGCTTTAACCAGGTCGCGAAATTCCTGTACATGCGTTCCCTGCTCCGGCGTAACGCAATAGCCTGGATGCGGACTGAAAAAACTGTGGGTGCTGTAGCCCCAATAGTTTTTCAATCCCAAATCGGAGGTATGTATGGGAACATCCTGCTCATCGAAAGCCATTACCGGCAATAGTTCAACGTGAGTAATGCCGAGCGCTTGCAGGTAAGGAATTTTTTCTATCAATCCGGCAAAAGTGCCCGGATTAGCCACGTTTGAAGAAGGATGCCGGGTAAAACCGGCTACATGCAGTTCGTAAACAATGGCTCTTTCGCTGCGAATGCGTAGCGGCACATCGCCTTCCCAATCATAAAGATCATCAACGACAACGCAGCGCATCGCGGTAAGCTTATTATCGCCCGGCATACAGGCGGCCTTGCGGCTCCAGCGTTTATGGCTGACTGCACGCGCCCAGGGATCAACCAGCTGCTTGCCCTTATCAAAATGCAATCCCGCTTCACGGATATGATTAGGACCGTCCATGCGCCACGCATACCACGTACCCACCGGCAATCCGGTCACATAAACGTGCCATGAAAAAAAAGTGCGGTTAACGTCTTCCTGTAACACGATGGTTTGGAAGGGTTCATCGCAGTCTGAGGTATCGAAAAGCAACAGTTCAACATACGTCGCATAACGACTGAAAATAGAAAAATTAACACCTTTTGTTTTAGCTCTGGAACCGGAAGGATAAGGGCTTCCCGGCTTTAACTGGTATTCTTTTTTGTGCATATCCTCAACTCACGCTTTGTCATCACAAAGCCTAATTTAATAATGGGTCGTCTTCAATTGAAAACAGGAACTTATGATAGCTATTATCCACTGACTGCAAGACAAAAAAATTTAAAATTCATAAATATATAATTATCGACTTTTAACCGCTTGAATTCATATAGATATAACACCCCTTAAACAAACCGGAAAGCAGCGTTTTCATCGATTAAAACCAAGGGAGCGGTCGATCGGTACTTACATCTCTGAAAGAATATCCAACGCCTCCGAAAGCGTAGAGACTCCGTGAATTTCTAAGCCGTCAATCGCTTTTTTAGGCGCATTGGCCTTGGGAATAACCGCTTTTTTAAAGCCGTGTTTTGCCGCGTCGTTAAGCCGCGCATGGCCGTTGGCGACCGGCCTGATTTCACCGCTCAGGCCGATTTCCCCGAAAAAGAAAACATCATGCGGAATCACCTTATCCCTAAGACTGGACACAACGCCTATCACAATAGCCAAATCGGAACTGGTTTCCGTCACTTTAATGCCGCCGACCACGTTGGCGTAAATCTCATCATTTGCGGTAAAAATGCCGCCGTGCCGGGACAGCACGGCCAGCAGCATCGCCAGACGATTCTGGTCGAAGCCCACCGCCAATCGCCGGGGATTGCCGTACTGACATTCGGTCACCAGCGCCTGGATTTCCACCAGCAGCGGCCGCGTCCCTTCCCACAACACGGTCACCACACTGCCGGAAGAAGGTTTGTCCGGCCTGTTTAAAAACATCGCAGAAGGGTTTTTAACTTCTTTTAATCCAGTGCTGTCCATCGCGAAAAAGCCCAATTCGCCGACGCTGCCGAAACGGTTCTTATCCGCCCGTAATACCCTGAACCGGGCATCATCGGTCGATCCCAGCATGACTTGAGTATCGACAATATGACTCAAGGTCATCGGCCCGGCCAGCGATTGATCCTTGGTGACATGGCCCACCATAAAAATCGACACGCCCTGCTTTTTGGCATATTGGGTTAAATAACTGGCAGACTCCCTGACTTGCGAAACCGATCCCGGCGCCGACTCCGTATCCTGGGTATGCATCACCTGGATCGAGTCGATCACCAGAATTTGCGGTTTGATCTCATCCATCACATCGCAGATGCGCTGCACCGAGGTTTCGGCCAGCATCATGATTTTGTCCGCAGGCAACTTGAGCCGGTGCGCCCTTTCGGCAATCTGTTGCAGCGACTCCTCGCCGGACACATACAGCACACTGACGCCGCGCGCCGCAATATTGGCGATAGCCTGTAGCAACAACGTACTTTTGCCCGCGCCAGGCGCTCCGCCGATCAGCACCACGCTGCCGCAAACAATCCCGCCGCCCAGGACGCGGTCGAATTCGGAAATTCCGCTGAAAATTCTTTCCGCCTTGGAAAGATTAACATCCGATAATAATCTGACCTCGGACCGGCTTCCGGCATAACCGGCCGAGCGGTTATTACGCTCCGTTGTTCCGCCCAGCCTGACTTCCTTGATAGTGTTCCATTCGCCGCAGCTGGTGCATTGTCCGCCCCAGCGGGGATAATCCGCCCCGCACTGATCGCAGACAAATGCGACCTTGTTTTTCTTACTCATACGCTTTAAAAAATATCGTCAACAGTTGTTAAATGATCCAGCAATCGCCGACACTGATCCGCATCTGGCCGCCCCTGCAAATATGAGGCGCCGGGATCAATGATAAATTGTTTATCCATCGCCGTGCGTCCCAGCAACATACGAAAACTCATACTGTCACGGTTGGTCAGTGTCATTTCGGCCTTTATCACCGACTGCCCCAGCACCAGCCGGGTTTCTATCACATAACGGCGTTGCTTGTGGCCTCCGGAATCGGTCACGATGCGACGGTCTTTAACCTGCGCATGGCATTCAATCGCCACATCGCAGCTTTTTTGCAATGGATGAATCGCAAACATCACCCAACGTTGCCCGCCTTTTCGATAAGGATCGATAGTGAACGCATGCAAAGCCGATGACCGCGCCCCGGTATCGATTTTTGCTTTAATCTCCGCCAGCTTGAGTTCCGGCAGAGCCACCCATTCACGCCAGCCTAACATTGGTTTGTGTATCATCTGTGTAACGCCTTGATCTAAAGATCCCAACAACTGCCGGAGTACCTGTAAAATGTCCGCCATTATCCTTGAATACAGCAAGCGGATAAAAAATATTTATCAATAGGAACAAACCATGTCCGAATCATTGAGTTACGCTTCCGAAAAGTCAGGTTTGCCGCCCGGCTCGCTGGTGCATGTCGGCGAAGTGCATGAACACGAGCATAAAATCACCGTCATTAGTTACAACAAATCAACGCTAGTCAGGCATACCGTCAAGAATATTGAAGAACTGTTGCCTTACCGGAGCACCGATACCGTCACCTGGGTGATTATCGACGGCCTGAAAGACGTTTCAATCATTGATGCGATCGGCCGGCATTTTGATATTCATGCGCTGGTACTCGAAGATATTCTTAACACCCATCAGCGCCCGAAGTTCGAGGAGTTCGACGATTATTTGTATATCGTTCTCAAAGCGCTTTCCCTGGCCGACAATGAATTCAATGTGGAATATGAACAAATCAGTTTATTGCTGCTGGATAAGTTTGTTTTCACCTTCAAAGAAAAACCGGATGCGATATTTGATCAGCTGTTCAGCCGGCTTAACAACGATAAATGCCATATCAGGAGTCTTGGCACGGATTACCTAACCTATATCATCATGGATACCATCGTCGATGAATATTTCGCACTACAAGATACTTTCGATGAATTGATTGAAACCGTTGAAGACGAATTGCTGACCAATCCATCGGCGCAAACCCTGAACACCATCCAGAAAATCAAGCGTGAACTGATCTTTTTACGCCGCAGCGTGTCGCCGCTGCGGGAATTGCTGGCCTCCATCCAACGTAGCGAATCGCAGCTACTGAATGAAAAAACCAAGCGCTATTTTGGCGATGTTTACGATCACGTCATTCGCGTCAGTGAAGCGATGGAATCTTACCGGGACTTGATCGCCGGTATGCTGGACATTTATTTATCCAGCATCAGCAATAAAATGAACGAAACCATGAAAATATTGACCGTGTTTGCGTCGATTTTTATTCCGCTGACTTTTATCGCCGGTGTCTACGGCATGAATTTCGAGTACATGCCGGAGCTGAAATGGAGATGGGGCTACCCGGCATTATGGGCAATATTTATCGGCGTAACGGTTTTTTTGCTCAGGTTTTTTAAAAAGAAAAACTGGCTTTAGAGCTGCGTGTTTTTACTCCCACGAAGAACACGAAAGAAAAAATGTAACTACTCGGCAGATGCTGACCTTGCAAAATGCCAGCCATAATACCGAACGGCAGAAATAAAAAATCCTCTGACAGGTGAGGTATTGTCAGCTGCCAATCGTCTCAGCAGAAATGTTAGAACTTTTTTGAATGTTGGGTACTCCATCTACCAGAAGACTACGAAGAAATGACTGTCATTTACCTGTCACCATCAAAAAACCATTGCCGTCTCAATGAGGAAAATCATGTTTTATACGATTAACAGACTAATCACGTGCGCCTTGCTCCTAACCGCCGCATGCACGACGGCTTTTGCACAAGCGATTCCCGACGTCAACATCGTCAATGACACCATCCAATACGACGTGCAGACTGACGGCCGCTACACCGTTGAAGAACGCGTCGCCTTGCGCATTGAAACGCCACAAGCTGTGCAGCGCTTTGGACAACTGCCGATGCCTTACAGCAGTACGCTGCAGCAGTTGGACGTGCTGGAGGCTTATGTGCTTGGCAAAGACGGCAAGCGCACTGATGTGCCGGCAGACCGCATCATGGTGCAGCAGACACCGCAAAGCGCTGGAGCACCGATGTTTGACGACGGCAAAGTCAAGGTCATCATTTTCCCCGGCGTGGAGGTGGGTTCGGTGCTGCACCTGCACACACGCAAGACGCAACTCAAGCCGCTGTTCCCAGGCCACTTCTCGATGGTGGAGACAGCCCTGGGCATGTTTAACGTCGAGTCTGAAGTGATCACGCTGAGGGCGCCGGCGGCACTGAAGTTACACGTCGATGCCGTTAATTTTAAGGGCGGTGCCGTCAAGGCCGAGCAAGCGGATACACAGAATTGGCGTTGGGAGGTCAAAGACTGGAAAGCACTGCCCTTAGAGGCCGGTTCAGTAGCGCCGCAGGATTCCAGCCCGCGCGTAGCGGTTACTACTATGGCCGACGACCAAGCAGCCGCCACCGCCTACCGCGAGCGTGCGCTACCGCAAGCCGCTGTGACACCCAGTATCCAGGCGCTGGCCGACGAGATTACCAAAGGCATCACCGACCGCCGTGCGCAGGCCGAGGCCATCTATGGCTGGGTTAGCGCCAACATCCGCTATGTAGCGATCTTTCTGGATGTGGGCGGCGTTGTACCGCATGCCGCAGACGAAATCGCCAAGGCGCGTTACGGCGATTGCAAAGACCATACTACCCTCTTAGGCGCTTTGCTCGCGGCTAAGGGTATCCCAAGCAGCCCCGTGTTAGTCAATGCCGACTTGCGCTTTTGGAAACCGGCGGTAGCGGTAACGCCGGGCGTCTTCAACCACGTCATCCTGCGCGTCCCGGAGTTCGACGTAATCTCGATTCCACCGCCAAATTCTCGCCTTTCGGCACCTTAGGAATGACGCTCCGAGGCAAGCCTGCATTAGTGGTGAGCGACATCGGTCAAGCTAAAACGGTGACACTGCCGCTATCCTTACCGGCTCAGGACCAGGTGCGTGTGGCGATGAATCTAGTAGTTGAAGCCGACGGCACGGTGCGTGGACATGCCGATGTTGAAAGCGAGGGCATGTTCGGCCTGATCGCGCGCGGGTTAATGGGCACCATTCCGCAGGGTGTAGAAGCGCAGGTAGTGGACAAGGTACTCACCAAGACGGGGCAAAATGGCAGTAGCGGCTTCACACGCGGAAAACCGCTCGACCTGGCGATTCCTCATCGTTACAGCACCGATTTCACGCTACCAAACTATATACAACTACCCGGTCCGGGGGCGTTCATTGTGCCGCAGGGATTTAGCAGCCCCACCAATATTGCGGCGACGTTCGAGCAATTGGGACTCTCGCAACGCACATTGCCGGTGCCGTTGCAGGGCCGACGCATAGAAGAAACGATCACGCTGCAGCTGCCGGAAACCTTCAAGCCGACCGCACTTCCAAGCGGCGTACAGTTGAAGTGGACGCATGGCAGCTACGAATCGAAAGTGAAGGCTGAAGGCTGAAGACTCAACCGTCACCATTACCCGCGTGCTCTTGCTCGCGCTGCCTAGACCGCTGCTGCTGCCGCAAGACTACGCTGAGTTCCGCATCTTTGGACAAGCTGTGATGCGCGATTTGCGAACTCAGCTTGTTTATTGAACAACCGTCTAGTACTCAGTCAATCTTGTTTTGTCGGGTGGTAATTTAATTGTGGGAGCGGCTTTAGCCGCGATTGTCGCGGCTAAAGCCGCTCCCACATAGCCTTCTTCACTCGACATTATAAATTTGACTGAGTACTAGTGTCTTTAAGCGCAGCCGATAAGAAGCAGGGTCGTTTTGTACGGATCGATACGCTGGAATTATCGGATCAACAGGTCGTGCGCGGCTGGCTAAAAGGGTATGCAGATAAGGTCCTTTTAGTTCGGCAAGTCTTTACAAACAAAGACGGCAGCACAGGGTTGTTGAATCTGGTCTGCAGCGATTTGACGTGCAACGGCGACACGATCGCAACAATCTATCAAAAACGATGGGAAGTTAAAGTGTTTCATAAGTCCTTGAAATCCAATGCCGCATTGGAAAAATCGCCAACTCGCAGGGTCACTACGCAAAACAATCATGTGTTTATGGCGATTTACGCGGTATTCAAGCTGGAATGCTTGAAGTTAAAACACAAAACGAACCATTTTGCGTTGCGAGCTAAGGTCTTTATTAAAGCAACCCGTCAAGCCTATGCAGAACTTCAGACTCTGCGGGCTGCGTAACATCAGTTACTAACTCTGGACTGTATAATAGCCGCAAAAGTATAATAGCCGCAAAAGTTTTGGTATCAATCTAGACTTGTTGGCCGATGACTCAGTACAAGGTCAGCCTTGTACTCCAGAGTAATAAGCCATCGCATTTGATAACGGCTTGGGCTTAGCTCGATAACCGTCATTTAAGCTATTCAGTCAAACTGGAACATTCGGAGTTCAAAGCTGGCTTTGAACAATTGACATGAGTAATCGCCAATATTGAATGCCGAAACTGATTGGACGATTAATACTACTTCAAGGCCACGGCTTAATTTACTGAGGATCGAGGAAGAGTTATCGGCGGCTCAGCTACGTTCACATTTTTTAGGGAAATGCACAATGAAAAACAGCAATTTGATTATGCAAAACTCAAGACCTGACAGTTCGCAGTTTCCGCTTTTCCGTGCGGAGAAACGCCCATGATCCGCCACATTCTTGCCATCCTGTCCGTCCTGGTCTGCGGGTTGCTCTCCGTGCCCGCCCAGGCGGCGACCTACACCATGGCGGCGGGTAGCCGTCCGACGTGCTCCAGCGGTTGGTCCGTCAGCGGCAGCACCTACACCTGCCCTCCCGGTGCAACAGTCACTTTGAATTCCGGTGACACCATCGTTCCCGCCTCGGCCATCACCATCGTAGTTAACGCTGGCATCACCCTGAATGGCAACAACACTATCGGCAGCGCATCAGCTCCAGTCAATTTGACGACTACCTACGGCAGCCTGACGATCACTAGCACCAGCGCGGTCTACGGCAACCTGAACACGAGTTCCGGCGCCGTTTCCCTCACCGGTACAAGCGTGAATGGAACCGTAACGACCAGCGGCACGCTCAACACATCCGGCGGACAGATCACCGGCAACGTGTCGGCGAACAACGGCGTCACCTCGACCAATGGGACGGTGTTCGGCGGCAGCGTGACTTCCACCAACGGCGGGATTTCGTTTTCCAGCGGCGGCTCGGTGGTGGGCAACGTTACGTCCAGCGGCAACCTGACGGCCACCGGCGGCGTGGTGTTCTCCGGCAACGTCACTGCGACCAACGGCACGCTGACCCTGACCGGCGGCAACGTCACGGGAGCGGTCCATTCCGGCTGCTGCGTGGTCACGACCAACAACACCAACGTCGGCAACGGCGTCAGCAGCGGTGCGATAAACGGCAGCGGCGGCAGTACCGTCATCATCAACGGTGGCACGGTGTCCGGCAATATCGTCACCAACGGCGGCAGCGGGATCAGCATCAACAACGGCGCGAACATCACCGGCAACGTCACCAGCAACTGCTGCACCGTCGCCATCAACAACAGCACGGTCACCGGCAACATCACCAGCAATGGAGGTTCTGGGGTCCAAATCCAGAACGGGTCGACCATTACGGGCGACGTCAGCGCACCAAGCTACCAAGCTCCCGCCACGGTGGTCGATCCGACGAGCGTCGTTCACGGAACCTGCGACTCCCAGACGAGTTCGTCGAACGATCCCGGCAGCTACAGCAACCGCTGTGACGGCGGCGCGGCCGCTACGCCGCACCATCTGGAGCTTGACCTGCCCTCCGCGAGCGTACTGACCTGCACGTCCAGCACGCTGACGATCAAAGCGTGCGCCGACGCCGCCTGCGGCACGTTGTACACCAGCGGCGTCAGCGGCACTTTAAGTTCGAGCGGGGTGACCGTGAACTGGTCTGGCACGTCGAGTTTTTCGATTGCCAGCGGCAACGGCACGACCACCAAGAGCGTCCAGGTGACGACACCGGGGAATGCCGTGCTTGGCGCGGCCAGCTCGCCTGCGGCGAGCGCGGCCACCACCTGCAATTTCGGGGGAATCACCAACTGCACCTTCACGGCGGCGGACGCCGGTTTCCTCGTCAGCGCGCCGACCCACAGCGCCGAGAGCGCATCGACATTGACCGTGCAGGCGGTGAGTTCGGCGTGCGTCGCCGCCTTTACCGGCGCAAAAACCGTCAATCTCAAATGTGCGTATGCGAATCCCGCCACCGGCACGCGCTCGGTACTGGTCGGCGGCACGGCGTTGAATGCGGTGAACAACGCTTCGGCTGCTTGCGACGGGACGGGCAGGAACGTGGCGCTGAATTTCAACGCATCCGGCATCGCCACGCCGAACCTGCAATACGCCGACGTGGGGCAGGTCAGCGTCACCGCCACCTACACAGGTACGGCCGGAACTCTGGAGGAAGGGCTGAACATGACGGGCAACGGTGCGTTCATCGTCGCGCCGGCGTCGTTCTCGTTCAGCAACGTCGCTACGAGTCCGGTCAAGGCGGGCAGCGGATTCAGCGTTACCGTAACGTCGCTGAACGCGGCAAGCGCGGCGACGCCCAATTTCGGCAAGGAAACCGTACCGGAAGGTGTAACGCTGACTTCCACGCTGGTGATTCCCAATCCCGTGACCTATCCGTCGGCCGCGAATCCTGCATTGGGGAACGGTTCGATAACGGGCAGCGGATTCAGCAGCGGCGCGGCGACGATAACGAACCTTTCCTGGGGCGAAGTCGGCAGCATCACGCTGACAGCCAGCCTGTCGAACGCCAACGGCTATCTCGACTCCGGCCTGCATCCGACCGGAACCAGCGGCACGTTGCGCTTCATCCCCGACCATTTCAACGTCGAGGTGCTGACCGACGCGGGCGTTCCAATGGCGTGTCCGGCCGGGCTGGTCTGCCCGCAGATGTCGCCCGTGATGGATCCGTCTCGGAACGGCTTCGTTTATTCCGGCCAGCCGTTCGTAGCCAGGGCCTATGCGCAGAATGCGTCGGACGAGACGACGCTGAATTACAGCAGCACATACGGATTGTCCAAGTCGGTCGCGCTGAGTGCGCACAACAGCCCCGGCAGCGACGACCCACCCAGCGGCGCGGGCACGCTCGGCAACAACACCGCGTCCGCCAGCCTTTTCGTCGCGGGCGTCGCCGCGATAATGGGAGCGGCCAAGCCGAACTATGCGTTCACCGACGAGCAGACCTCGCCGGCGGACGTCCACCTGCGCGCCATCGAAATCAGCGGCGATGGCGTGACGTCGCAGCAGGCCGCCGCATCGGTCGAGGGCGGCGTCAAGGTGGCGAACGGTCGGGTTATGATGTCGAATGCATACGGTTCTGAATTGTTGCCGTTATTTCTGGACGCAACCGTGCAGTATTACAACGGTACGGCTTGGGTTCCAAGCTCTACAGATACGGTGACGGCCATTTCAGCCGCCAACTTCGCACTGGCATTCCCGAGCGGGACGGTTAGTAACCCCAATAACTTGGCAGCCTGCGAGACAGTATTATCGGTTACCGGTATTTCGCCGAATTTTACGGTGGGCCTGAGTGCACCTGGAATTGGAAACACTGGTTGGACTAATTTGACGCTCAATCTGGATGCAACGTCGGGGCAGAAATGTGTTTCTCCCGGTGGTCCGGGTGGAAGTTCTACAGGTGCTAATCTTCGGTGGCTGCAATTCCCTTGGGTCGGTGGTAGTAGTGTGATAGATCCGACCGCCCGTGCCACGTTCGGTATCTATAAAGGCAACAGTAAATTTATTTATATCCGTGAGCTTTATTAGGGCTACCGCAAGCATAAAAATCCCATCACAATAGCGTTTTTGCAAAACAACTCAAACCCACAGAGATGAAACAAGTCATTGCCTCATCAGTCACAGCCTGAAATGGCTATTTGTAGGATTCTCAAGAAACGGTTTTGAAGCGAGCGGGCAATTTTATCTGGAAAGGGGAGAACGATGGTAACGATGATGGCAGGCGCCTATGAAAAGGGCATTAAATTAGAGTATTTCTTCGTTAGTTAATGCCGATTGCACTTATGGGTTGAATCTAAGAACGAAACCATGAAAATACTGACCGTGTTTGCATCGATTTTTATTCCACTCACCTTTATCGCCGGTGTCTACGGCATGAATTTCGAGTACATGCCGGAGCTGAAATGGAGATGGGGCTACCCGGCATTATGGGCAATATTTATCGGCGTAACGGTATTTTTGCTCAGGTTTTTCAAGAAAAAGAAATGGCTTTAACTCAGCCGTAAATCCGCGCCTCGAAGCCCCGGATTCCGCCAGCTCTAGCCTACTCGGTCAAAGCCGTCGTGGGCACAAACGCCCAAAGATGCGCGGCAACCAAGGCTCGCCAGGGAGAAAACGGCGCTAACCATTGCCGGGCTTGGTGCTCGCTGACCGGATCGGCAGTCCCCAGCAATCGCTGTAATCCGCGCCGCATCGCGACATCGCCATGCAACGAACCGTCCAGCCACCCGAAGCCCCGCAGTAACGCATAACTGACCGTCCACGGTCCGATGCCGCGTATGTTCAGTAATTGTTCGCTAATTAGATCGACCGGCAGTTCCTCTGCGCTATATTCCAGCATCAGCTCACCGGCAACGATCATCCGGCTCAACGTCAGCAGGCACCGGGCTTTGCTTTGCGAAAACCCGGCCTGACGTAAGTCGCTTTCGCTGAATTCGGCCAAATGCTGCGCATCCGGGTAACAGTACAATCCGCTGGAATGACGCAAACCCACGCCTTGAATCAATTTGCGGCGTATCGTCACCGCTGCGCTGACGCTGATTTGCTGGCAGATAATCGCCCAATTTAACGCTTCAAAAACCGATGCTGCGACCGGCACCCGCAATCCCGGCTGACCGGCGATTAAAATACCCAACTGCGGATGATCGCGAAAACGCCGTTCGAATTCCGCTATCGGCTGATCCAAGCCCAGCATCCGTTGCGCCAACTTGCGCAACGCTTCCGTGTCATCTACTCCGGCGGTGCCGTCAATTGCCAATTCCACCTGGGCGCAGGCGTCTTCAAAGCCTATCGCCAGGCAAGCGGGCGAACCGTTCCAGAGCAAGCCTTTGCGCAATGAATTGGCATCAACGGCCTCGGCAACTGCCAATACATCGCGATGATGAAACTTTAATATATCGGCGAGACGAAAATCATCCGGAAGCGGCAACAAACAACTTACCGTATTCATGCTTTGCTTTCCCGCCGCAGCAATTCGGCCTTGCGTTCAACACCCCACCGATAGCCCGAAAGCGTACCGTCCGAGCGCAGCACGCGATGACAGGGAATGGCCACCGCCAGACTATTGGCTGCACAAGCGCCTGCCACTGCGCGCACGGCTTTAGGCGCACCGATGCGCTGCGCAATGTCGGTATAACTGACGGTTTGACCGGCCGGAATGTGTCGTAGCGCCAGCCACACGCGCTGCTGAAACGCCGTGCCGCGTATATCCAACGGCAGATCAAGCCCCAACGCCGGAGCTTCGACAAAACCGACGACTTGCGCAATCCACTGTTCGAACGCGCCATCATTCCCTATCAGTTCGGCTTGCGGGAAGCGGTCTTGTAAATCGCGGGCCAGTGCTTCCGGATCATCGCCTAACGAAATCGCACAAACGCCTTTTTCGCTGATTGCGACCAAAATCGAACCCAATGAACATTCGCCCAACGCAAAGCGAATCCGGCTGTTACTGCCGCCGGTTCGATAATCGGATGGCGTCATGCCCAGAATTTGCGCTGCTTGTTCGTAGAAACGGCTATTGGCGTTATAGCCCGCCTGATAAATGGCTTGTGTAATCGTCGGACTTTTTGTCAGTCCGGCTCGAATCTGTTTAGTGCGATGAGCCGCCGCATAAGCTTTCGGCGTCAGGCCGGTAATACGCTTGAACACGCGGTGAAAATGGTATCGGCTAAGACCCGCATGTTCGGCCAGTTCGGAAAGCGTCGGCATGCTTTCCGCCGTTTCGATCAGGCGGCAGATTGCGGCTACCTTGGCGGCCTGTTGCTGATGCAAGGAAGGCTGATCCGGCTTGCAGCGCAGGCAAGGCCGAAACCCGGCCGTTTCGGCTTCCGCGCAGGTGACGTGAAACCGGACGTTTTCCGGATTGGCGATACGTGCCGGGCAGGAAGGCCGACAGTAGATGCCGGTGGTCTTGACGGAGTAAAAAAATGTGCCGTCAGCCGCCGGATCGCGCGCCAAAACGGACTGCCAGCGGGGATCAGCCGGTGCCTCCGACAGGCTTGTTGTAGTAGTGATGCGACTCATGTTGACTCCTGAAGTGATGCACTCATGCAGTACATTCTACCGAATCGCAGCACTCGCGCACTCCGGATATTGCTGTCAAATTAGGGCATTGAAAAATACGTTTAATTTAATGGAACCCCATCACCCGCTAAAAACAAACTTGCAACTCAGCCATTAATTAAATAGTCTGTAGCAAGTTAATAAATGCATAGTTAAATCAGTGCTCTATTAACTATCTCCAAACGCTTGACCCAGTATGCTTCCGGTCCCATATAGCTGTTACTGTAACTGTGGATATATTTTTCCGGCCCATTATTTTCGGGTCGATCATGAGATACAGATTTTGAAAACACTTCCTCGTCTTTCGACAAAAACAGCCCCTCCTCTATTTTCCGGCCAACCCTATGCCCTGCCGGCACTTCAGCCTAAAAGCAAAGTGTTATTCTTCATGCGCTGGGCTAGGCTATTTGTATGGCTGCTGGCCGTGAACATTTTGACTTTTCCGTGCTTCGTGAGCGCTGAACCGCAACCGCCCCTGCGCATCGGTTCGGAAATCGACTTTCCCCCTTACGTCGATATCGACGCCCAAGGCCAAGCAACCGGTTTCGCTGTCGAACTGTTCACTGCGGTTGCCGCGGTAATGGATATTCCCATTACCTTTCATCCCGATCAATGGGATACCGTCTGGCAGAATTTGAAAACCGGCAAGATTGACGCTCTGCCTCTAGTGGAGCGCATACCGGAGCGCGAAGGCCTGGTGGAATTCACCCGAACTCACACGATCGGTTATGACAGTTTCTTCGTTCGCAAAGATAGCGCAGTCATTGATTCCATTGATCAGGCACGCGACATGAACATCATTGTGGTGCGCTCGGATGCCGCCCATGAGGAACTCGTCAATCGCGGTTTCACGACTCAACTGGTGATTGTCGATACCCTGGCTGACGGCTTTCGCCTACTGGCCTCAGGGCAGCATGACGCGGTGCTGGCACCGTTGCTCCAAGGCAATGCGGAAATACATAGAACCGGACTGGATAAAAACGTCATACCCGGCCCATTGCTCAAGGAATACCGGCGAGAGTTCTGTTTCGCCGTCCCCAAAGGCAATATCGAATTGCGCGACCGCCTCGATCAGGGGCTTGCTATCGTCAAAGCCAATGGCGAGTACGATCGGCTCTATAAAAAATGGCTGAGTATCTACGAATTACCGACTTTTCCGGTTAAATATGTTGCCTGGGGAGCAATGGCTGCTGTCATCCTATTAGCGCTGATGGGGTTATGGACCCGGCAGCTGCGTCGTCAGGTGGAGCTACGCACGGCCGAACTGGCTCAAGCCTATACAGCCGTGCATGCGGAACGTCAGCTGCTGCATGACGTGCTGCAGGCGCTCCCGGTCTATGTATTATTGTTATCGCCGGATTATCAGGTGACCTTCGCCAACCGTTTTTTTAAACAGCGCTACGGCAATGATCACGGACGGCCCTGCTATAAGTACCTGTTCAAGCGCGACAAGCCCTGTACAGTCTGTGAGACCTTCGAGGTTTTAAAGACCAATGCGCCGATAAATTGGAGGTGGACCGGCCCGGACGGCCACGACTACGAGATTCATGACATCCCTTTCACGGACAGCGACGGTTCGCCGATGATCATGGAAGTCGGCATTGACATTACCGAAATGAATCGAGCCAAGCAAGCGCTTTACGAAGCCAATGCCTCACTGGAACAGCGCGTAACCAAGCGCACAACCGAGCTGGAAGTGGCGCGGCAGGAGGCCGAGCAAACGCGCGATTTGCTGCGAGTGACCATGGACAACGCACCGGCGCTGATGTCTTATGTTGACAAAGACTGCCGATACCGTCGCGTCAACAGAAAATACGAGCAATGGTTAAGGCTTAACAATGAACAGATACGTGGCCGCCATATGGGGGACGTCCTCGGCGAGGCGGCTTGGCAATCCGTCGAGCCTTATGTCAAGCGAGTCCTGGCCGGAGAGCAAGTGGCTTTCGAGCTCCAGGTACCGTATCTTGGGAGCGGCCCGCTCTGGGTTCACGCGACGTACTCCCCGGACTTCGACGCCGAGGGACAGGTGCGTGGCTTCGTGGTGCATGTGCTCGACATCAGCGAACGCAAAAAGGCGGAGGAAGCATTGGTCAAGGCTCATGGCCTCCTCGACGGGCTACTGACACAAGCGCCTGTCGGTTTTGCTTACCTGAATTGCAAATTGCACTACCAGCTGATCAATGACAGACTCGCGGAAATTAACGGCCTCCCCGCCGCCGCACATATCGGCCAACGCATCCACGATATCGTGCCGATGTTGGCGCCTGCCATAGAAGAAATTATCGACCAGATTCTCACAACAGGGGAACCGGTGAAAGACCGCGAGCTTAGCGGTGAGATCCCATCGGCGCCCGGCGTAACGCGCTACTGGAACGAAAGTTGGTATCCTTTGTATGATAATGCTGCTGAGATCACCGGTTTCGGTGTCATAGTAGAGGATATTACCGAACGCAAACAAGCCGAGAATGCCCTGCATGAAGCGGACCACCGTAAGGATGAATTTCTTGCGATGCTCGCCCACGAACTGCGCAATCCGTTGGCCCCGATCAGCAACGCCGTGCAAATCATGAAACTATCCAACCTGGACCAAACGCAGCTCGATTGGTGCCGCGATATTATCGGTCGCCAGGTCGAACACTTGGTCCGGCTGGTCGATGACCTGCTGGATGTCTCGCGCATCAGCCGGGGCAAGATCGAACTCAAAAAAGAGCCGCTCGAAGTATCGATTATCGTGCAGCGCGCGGTCGAAACCAGCCAGCCGCTGATTGACGCCCACCGTCATCAAATCGCCGTGCATGTACCGCCTGAACCGATAGTCATCGACGGCGATCTGGTCAGGCTGTCGCAAGTCGTGTCGAACCTGCTCAACAATGCCGCCAAGTATACCGACGAAGGCGGCTGCATCAGTCTGACTGTGGAGCCAGCGGCCAATGAGTTGTTCATCCGGGTTCGCGACAATGGCTGCGGCATCGACCCTTCGTCGCTGTCCGGACTGTTTCAATTGTTTTATCAAGTGGATCGTACCATTGACCGATCCGGAGGCGGTTTGGGCATTGGTCTGGCTCTGGTCAAAAGTCTGGTGACAATGCATGGCGGCGACGTATGGGCTCAAAGCGAAGGCCGCGGTCAAGGCAGTGAATTCGTTATCCGTCTGCCTTGTTTGCCGCAATCGCCGACCGTTCCGGTTCCTGGTCAAATAGCCCACAGAACGAACGAAGACTCGCTACGCATTCTCGTGGTCGACGATAACCGCGATGCCGCCCAGAGCCTGTCCCTATTACTGACCAGCGAAGGACATACGGTATCGTTGGCCTACGATGGTCACGCCGCTTTAGAAGCCGCGCTGGCTGAACGGCCGCAAGTCTTACTACTTGACATCGGCCTGCCCGGCATGGACGGCTACGCGGTTGCGCGGGCGCTAAGACAACATCCGGAACTGAAAATGACTCACCTGATCGCCCTCAGCGGCTATGGACGGCAGGAGGATCGCGAGCTGGCAAAATCAGCCGAATTCAATAGTTATCTGATTAAACCGGTCAATTTTGACGAGCTGCAACGCGCCCTGTCCCCGGCCATCGCTTCCCGACAAGACTCCCTGATAAGCCAAACGCCCATTATTAATAATTATGCCGATTCTTAAATTGACAACAGGAGCAAATGTTTTTTAACTCAACAAGCGATTAGGTTGTCCATGAATTAGATAGCGACTCCGCTTGCTTCATGACCAGCTCAATCGCCTCGGCGGCCTTATCCGGCGGATACTTATAGCGCTGCAAAGTCCGCCGAACCAAGATCTTGAGCTGGGCACGCACGCTGTCACGCACCTGCCAGTCGACTGTCGTGGACTTTCTGAGCTTTTCGGTAATTTCGACGGCGATTTTCTTTAAAGTCTCATCGCCCAATTCACGCACAGCACTTTCGTTATTCGCCAACGCGTCATAAAAGGCGACTTCATCCGGCGTTAAGCCCAGCTCGGCTTCGCGGGCCATTGCAGCCTGAAAATCCTTGGCCATCTGGATCAGCTCTTCGATGACCTGAGCCGTCTCGATAGCGCGGTTGTTGTACTTGCGCAGCGTTTCTTGCAGACGCTCGGCGTATTTTTTCTCCTGCACCACGTTATTGCGTGTCTTGGATTTAATGCCGTCTTTCAGCAGTTTTTCCAACAACTCCACCGCCAAATTGCGGTACGGCATGCGCCGGACATCTTCCAGGAATTCCTCCGAAAGCAAACCGATATTCGGCTTGTCCAGGCCGCACAGCGCAAACACGTCAGCCACGCCTTCGGCAATGACCGCATTATCCAGGATTTGCTTAAGCGCGGAATTTCTCTCTTCCTGGCTGCGCTTTCTATCGACGCTGGTGAACTTGGATATGGCCGCCTTGATCGCCGCATAAAACGCGATTTCCTTGCGTAGCTCTTTGGCTTCATCGAGCGTGCTGCACAGCGAATAGGCTTTGGTTGCAGCCAACACCAAATCAAGCAAACGCTTCTTGCCGTCTTTCAGGCTGAGCACATAGTTGGCCGCCGGCACCAACAGCTGATGCGCCTGGGTTTCATAGCCGCTCATATCCAAGCCTTCCGCTTGCGGCGTTTTCGCAAACAGGCCGCGAATCGCATCGATCTTTTCCGCCAGAACAGCATAAGCTTCTTCGGCGCGCAGAGCCGGTTCGCCTTTGCCTTTGGCATCGGTATAGATTTTCAGCGCTTGTTTTAATTCATTGGCAATGCCGATGTAATCGACCACCAAGCCGCCCGGTTTGTTTTTAAACACCCGGTTGACCCGCGCAATCGCCTGCATCAGGTTATGGCCTTTCATCGGCTTGTCGACATACATGGTATGACAGCATGGCGCATCGAAGCCGGTCAGCCACATATCGCGCACAATCACCAGCTTCATCGGGTCATTCGCATCCTTAAAACGCTTTTCCAAACGCTTCTTGGTTTGTTTGTTGTAGATATGCGGCTGCAACAACGGCCTGTCCGATGCCGAGCCGGTCATCACCACCTTGATGACGCCTTTTTCCGGATCGGGATCACGCCATTCGGGGCGCAGCGCAACAATTTCATTGTACAAATGCACGCAAATATCGCGGCTCATAGCCACGATCATCGCTTTACCGTCCATGGTCTCGGTGCGGGTTTCAAAGTGCGCGACCAAGTCGGCGGCTACCTGTTGCAGCCTAGGCGTCGCGCCGACCAGCTTTTCCAAACGGCTCCATTCGCCCTTGGTTTTTTCGCGCGTACCGACATCTTCGTCGTCTTCGACCAGTTCTTCGACCTGCTCGGACAGCGCGTTAATTTCAGCGTGATTCAAGTCGAGCTTCGCCAAGCGGGACTCATAATAAATCGGCACGGTTGCGCCATCGTCCACCGCATCCTGAATGTCATAGACGGACACGTATTCGCCGAATACCGCACGGGTGTCTTTATCCTCCTGCGCAATCGGCGTGCCGGTAAAGCCGATAAACGACGCATTTTTCAGCGCATCGCGCATATGCTTGGCGTAACCGTATTTATACGCGCCTTCCTTGGTCAGCACGGCTTTCAAACCGTACTGGCTGCGGTGCGCTTCATCGGAGATCACCACAATATTATGGCGGTCGTTCAATAACGGATGCACCGCTTCATCATCCAATAACGCAAACTTTTGCACGGTGGTAAAAATAATGCCGCCCGATTCGCGCTCCGCCAGCAGGCGGCGCAGCTCGTCACGGTCATTGGCTTGCACCGGCGTTTGTTTTAACAGCTCCTGGGCATTGCAGAAGGTCGCGTACAGTTGCCCATCCAAATCGTTGCGGTCGGTGACGACCACCAGCGTGGGGTTATGCATTTCCGGCTGCTGCAATAACTTACCCGCGTAACAGCACATCGATATGCTTTTGCCCGAGCCTTGCGTATGCCAAACCACCCCTGCTTTTTTACTGCCGGGTATGACTTCGTCGCCATAAGCAGCGCGTTTTTCAGTGATACCCTGAATGTCCCGCGCGGCAATCACCGTGGCTTTGACCGCTTCGCGCACCGCATGAAACTGATGATAACCGGCGATTTTCTTGATGATGGTTTCGCCGTCGCTTTCAAACAGGATAAAAAAGCGCAGGTAATCCAGCAACAACTCGCGCTCGAAAAAACCGCGCACCAACGTCTCCAATTGCCATTCCAAAAGCGGTTTGTCGTCTTCATGTTTAATGGTGCGCCAGGGTAAAAAGCGCTCTTGATTGGCGGTCAGCGAACCGACGCGGGCGGTGTAGCCGTCACTAACCACCAAAGCTTCATTGAACACAAACAAATCCGGGATTTCGTCTTTGTAAGTTTGCAGCTGGTTAAACGCATCCCAAATATCGGCGTTTTCATCATTTGGGCTTTTAAGCTCCAGCACCGCAAACGGAATACCGTTGATAAAGCAGATTACATCCGGCCTGCGCGGCTGTTTACTGCCGCTGATCGTGAACTGGTTAACCGCAACAAAACGGTTTTGCTTCACGTTATCGAAATCCAGCAAAAACGCATGGTCATAAACTATATCCTCCCTCTCCCCGTGGGAGAGGATCGGGGTGAGGGCTTT
The DNA here is from genome assembly GCF_036845245.1 of Methylobacter sp. Taxonomy (NCBI): domain Bacteria; kingdom Pseudomonadati; phylum Pseudomonadota; class Gammaproteobacteria; order Methylococcales; family Methylococcaceae; genus Methylobacter; species Methylobacter sp. Next base: position 51,969 of record NZ_DAIUEH010000007.1, on the reverse strand, counting down.
GTACTCAACCGGAACCCCTTGCAACAAAAAACGATGGAAATCGCGGTTATTGGTCAGCAAATCCAGGCTTTCCGGCTTGCTGAGCTTCGCCAACACCTGCTCGAAACAACCGGCCGGCAAATGCGGATTGATCCGGGCAAAAGCCGCTTCCAAATCGGCTTCCAGTAAAATCTTACGGTAGTCGCTACGCATCGGGTTATCGCTATCCGGGGCAATGTCCGGGCCATAGAGGACGTCCCAGCCAATATCCCTGAACCATTCCAGACAGAGGTTTTCCAGTTGTTCTTCGTTCATTGTTTTTATTCCGTTTTGTTTAATTCTCTGTATAGCCACGCGTTAGCCGATATACAGACCTTCCAGGTTTTAAAAACCTGGAAGGTCTAACCAGAAGCGCCTCGTTCCCACGCTCCCGAGACTGTGAAAGTATTTTTGAAAATATGACGCATACTATTTTAGTGACTTCTAAGTCATTGTTTTATTGATCGTGGGAGGGGCTTTAGCCCCGAAAGTCGGGGCTAAAGCCCCTCCCACATGAATACTTTCACAGTCTCTCCCGCGTGGGAATGCATACGCCCCTAAAGCCCGGCAATGATTTGTTAAACGCGATGAAAAATATTCTGAGTTTGCAAAGCATGTGCGGCAGGCTTAGTCTCGGTCTGCATTCCCACGCGGGAGCGTGGGAACGAGGTGTGCTCTCCATGCGAATGCACGCCCATCTCACCATAACTTACAAACATCCAGCAAGCCATCCTCTCCTGCATAATTTCTGGCGCTGGAATAGCGCCAATGCTCAGGCTTGTCCACATATCCGCGTTTTACAGGATTTTGGTGGATATACTCGACTTTCTGCCGCATCATCGCATCCGACTGAATCCGCTCCGGGTGCACGCCTTCCTGCCAAAACTGATAGCCTCGGTCGATCTTATGAGCTTTTTTATAAAAAGCGAACTGGTCAAGAATCGTCTTAACATTATTTTCACCAAGATAAACGATCAATTGTCTGGCCGTATAGGATTTAAACCGCGCCATATCTCTATCCAGCTGAGGACTCTGTGCAACAAGATGCAAGTGATTTTCAAGAATCACGTAAGCATAGACTTTTAATCCCTCTGCACTCAGGTGACGCAATGAATCGAGCACAATATTGACCGTATCGGGACGGGTAAATACAGGTATCCAATGCAGCACAGTTACCGTCATAAAATGCGGCAAGCGTGGATCGGTGAATTGATAGCGACTTCTACCCATGTATTATTCCCCTGTGATTTTTTGCCTTAAAACTCTGTTGCTGTAAGTTAAGCGCAAGGGCTGATTTGACGTTGGTTATGCATTCCCACGCGGAGCGTGGGAACGAGGTGCACAACTTGGGGTATCGGGGGTATCTGTCTCCTGAATACCCGCACGTCGCATCACTCATCCGCCTGCCCTCCGACATCTAAAACTTGCCAATAGCCGCCCTTGTCAGCGCCGACCCGTGTTAGCACGCCTGCTTGCTGTAACTTATGCAGGTGATATTTTACGCCATCCGAAGTAATGTCTCCCAGCGCTTCGGCAATATCCCGCCTCGACGCTTGGGGATTGTTTTGTATAAACTCCAAAATAGCCCGCTGCTTGGCGGTAGTCTTCTGGGTAGTTTTCTGGGTAGTTTTCCGGGTAGTTTTCAGGGCGCTGGCCTGTTCCCCCCTCTCAATCCGCAACAAAGTCTGGTCGTAAGGTTCAAAGGTATCCGTCAATGAGATCTTAAAGCCAACGTTTTCCCAGGCATCACGAATTTTCGGCAGGCCGGAACCTGCCCGTTCGCCCAAGCCCAGCATCAAAAACATCTGCTGCAATGTGCGGTTGCGGCAATCGCTTTCGCCCCCCTGTAAAGCCAACTCTGCCGGAACCCTCAACACGCCGGGGTTGCGAAATTCAAAACCGGACGGCCATTTCTGAATGCGTATCGAAGCCCGATCCAAATAATCGGCATGAACCAACGTATTAACCAGCGCTTCCCTTAACCCCTTGTGCTGCGGGGTGTCGTCCTGACGGATACCGTTTTTCAATACGAAAGGGACTTTTAAATCAGCCATCAGCTTGCGCGACACCCGGCGGTAAAAATCAAACAGATTGCCGCTCCACGCGCCGTCCGGCACGACTCGATCCAGCCAGCGCGTATCGGTATCCCGCTGTTCGGGAAGTTCCTGGTAATCCAAAAAATAGTAAGGAGCCGCTTCGGTGATAGCCGTGCCATGCCCGAACATCAGCAGTGCCGCAAGCGATAAGCCTTGTTCGCCGGTTTCGCGGTCTTTACGCAAACCGCCAATCAAACGCAAAAACTCGGCATCATCCGGGGTGTTCCAAGGATGGTCGGGTTTGTGAGAAGCCAGCATATTGCGATAGGCATGCAGCGTGTCCTTATCCAGATCATCCAGCGCAAAGCCATGAAGAATCCGCGTATCCAGGCTGTCTTGCACCTGCTCGGCCAGCATCCGTTGCACCGTGGCATTATCGCACTTGCGGTCGCCTTGATGCAGACGCCGGTAAGTGTTGCCGTTCAACGGATTGCCATTCAGGTACACCGGCTTTTGTTTACGGCCTGCCGCAGGGACGCGAATCAGCAGCAGGATTTTACCGTCCAGTTCGATCTGCTGCACATTCCGGTCGGACAGCAGATTGCAGTTGACTTTGCTGGGATTGTTCAGGGTATTGAACAGGTCCGTGATCAAGCGCTGGGGATTGGACACGCCTTCAAGATGAAAGCGCCCTATCGGCTTTTCCCGAACGCCCAGCAAAATCACGCCGCCGTGAGTATTGGCAAAAGCGCTGTAAGTCGTCCATAAATCTGCGGGCAGCTTGCCTTTGCCATCCTGTCCGGCCGCCAGTTTGCATTCCAACTCTACGGACTCTGATAGTGCGGCGATGTCTTCCAGCGTGTTAATCACAGTCGGCCTCGGATGGTGTTTTTTCGGCTGGCGGTAAAGTCAGTTCGCCGGAGAGGAGTTTGGGGAGGAGAGCGTCGCGAATATGGGTTAGTACCATATTTTCACGGATATTCGACTCAACTTTTTCAAGTATCGGCATTACTACAGCGTCAAAGCGATTTGCTATTTCACTTCCACCAAAGCTCGTTCTGTACGTATCAAATGTTCTAGTCGTAATAGTATCAAACACAGCGCCATGCGTATTACGTAGCAGTGTGGATACGGCTTGACGCAAATTAAAATAATTAAAATATGGCCCCGTGCCTTTACCATTAATCCCGTAACAGGACTGGTTCATGCACATATCACCAGCAAGCAAAGCCAGCTTACCTACTGTACCTCTGGCAGTAATAATTGTTGTCCCTCTTTTTAACAGCTTGGTAGAAGACTTCTTAAGTCCTTCATGCGTAATTTTTTCCTCTGTATCAACAACAAACACATTTCCATCTGCTGGTACATCTTTAACCGAGAACCAAGGTATATCGCCATTCCAATAATTCGGTTCCGAGCGTTTGGGAGTACCTCCGCCCGTTATTTGAATTAGATCGGAAAGCGAAACCACATCCCAACCTTCCGGTATCTCACCTAATTCCGAGTCCTGCATGGTTGAGGGGAATAAGGCGGCGGTTTGGGCAAGCTCAACGTAGGCGTCAGGTTGTTCGGTTTGCAGTTGGGTTAACGCGGCTTCGTCTTTACCGGAAATCGCACACATAGCGGCGCGTTCGGCTTCCTCAGCAGTTCCGCCTGCTTCCAACACCGCCATTTTGGCTTTGACCGGCTCAAAATCGACAAACCAGCTTTTAAAGACCGCTTGGGCAATGGCTTCTAAGGTTTGGTTGGTTTGGGTGTTGAGGGCGATTTTGTCATCAAGTGAGCATAGTACTTCTGCAATTCTGTTTTGCTCGGAAAGTTCAGGAATCGGAAACATTAAACGCTCTAATGTTTGTAAATTAATATTATCCTGAACACTTCCTGTTGCTTGAGCCTGAATCCTTTTTCGCAATAAACGAAAGACATATTCAATAAAATGAACATTACATTTGCTTTCATCAGCAATAAAACCAATCACGCTATCAGGAAAGCAAGCTGGAAATTGGAGAATGCCTGTTTCGGCAATATTTGCAGCAATAGTTATACACATCGTACCTTTAGGCCATAATCTGCTTTGGGTTAAACCATCTTCGCTATATGTTTGAGTAAAAACACTTATTCGACCACCCGATGCTTTTACATCTCCTGTTTGAACAAACGGGTATTTCCCACCGTAAAGATGCCCAGCATCTCTCGGCCTATGCCGAGATTTCCCTCTGTTTACTTCTCCGAGATCACTTAACTTTACTAATCTCCAACCATTTGGAATAGGCAAATCAAAGCTCATAACCTAATCCTTTCGATTCTTTTTTTGCGCTAGTTCCCAAGCTCCAGCTTGGGAATTCAGTTTCTCTCGTTCCCACGCTCCGACGACGTGGGAATTTTCTCGTTCCCACGCTCCCGCGTGGGAATGCATACGGCGCTAAAACCCAGCAATCATTTGTTAAATGCAATGAAAAATGTTTTGGGATTGCAAAGCCTGTGTAGGCAAGCTTAGCATCGGTCTGCATTCCCACGCGGGAGCGTGGGAACGAGAAGTCCGCCACGATCACTGCTTGCGCTGGTTCCCACGCTCCAGCGTACTCTCTGGGGCATAACGGGGCTTGCTGCACATTGGTAAATACGACCAAATCAAGATCGGAGTTTGAACGCGCTTTCCATTTTACGCGTGAGCCGAACGCCCAAACTGTAGTGTTTGGAATATACCGCTTGAACAATGCTAATAATATTCTGCGTTGGTCCGGGCTAATATCAATAGCTGCACTCATTCCCAAGTAGTCCTTGTCATCGTTTGATAAAGGCCAATCGCGTCGTCTATGAAGTCTTTCATCAACATCAGACATTGCTCAGCTTTATCCTTATCATAATCGTTCGCAGTGTCTATCCGGGCGTTGGCATAGTGCAACCATTGTTCGATAGGAGAAGAAAAAAGCTGATTCTCAAAAGCAAGCCGGAGAGTAGGTTTGGGACTATTCGGCACTTCGGGAATGCCTAACTCCTCAATAAGATAACGCTTTAGGACTTTCCAAAGTGAGTCATAGCAGGTTTCAAAGCGTTGAATAGTCGATTCTGAAATACCTTCTTTATCCAGCTCGGTCAGTTCTTTACGATATTGCGCATTGCAATAATTTTCATACTGCAATTCAAGATGTTTAAGTGATTTTTGCAACTTGGTATAGTCAATCATTATTTATCTCCTAACTTAGCGCCCCAAACCGGCAGGCATGTTGCACCGTCCGCAACGTTTGGTGCTGATTAAATGCAGCTATGTTCTCAGGCATTGCGTAAACGTTAAGGGCGGGGTTGCAAACTCCGTCCCGCCTATTGCTTTGAGTCAATTGCGAAGCAGACTGCTTCGCAAATTCGCAGATGTAGGGCTTGCCGTGCTCGCCTAAGCTCCAAAGGCGCGCACGGCAAGCCCTACGGCGGATATTCTTGTATTCCAAGTCGAACAGAGCGTTTTGCGCTCTGGTTCCCAAGCTACAGCTTGGGAACCCACGTCTCGAAAGCTCCAGCTTTCTGTGTTTCGGGAAGCTGGAGCTTCCTTCACTATATTCCCAAGCTGGAGCTTGGGAACCAGCGATGGAAAATCGAAATAGGATGTAGGCCGGAATAAGCCCGCCCGGCGATAGCCAGGGTGGGCGTTTCCGGCGCTCCTGAGCCTCGAAATGCCGGAAACGCCAGTCCTGCGCTAAGGCGCGGACTGGGTTATTCCGGCCTACATTGAGATGCGTATAACGACGAGCGCCGGAGCGTGAGAACGATACATCGATATCTATCTGCCCTCGAGGTATTTGGCGTAATTGGGCAACAAGCTGTTGCCCAATTAGTTGAGGGACGCGAAAACAACTGGCTTCACTATTGCTCATTCTTTAACCTCCCAATAGCCGCCCTTGGCCGGGCCGATACGCTTGATTCGTCCATCGACTTGCAAGCTTTTTAAATTCCGTTCAATGGTGCGCGTGCTGACCCCTGCGAGCTTTGACAGTTCATCAATGGTGATATTGGGGTTGGCCTGGATAAAACGCACTATTTTCTCCGACATTTTCTCCGACATTTTCTCCGACATTTTCTCCGACATATCTTCCGGACCTGCTACGGGTTCGGTATTGCCGATTGTAGAGCGGTAGAATTCCCAATCAACAAAGTCGCCGCGTTCCTGAATCTTCGGTTCCGCGTTGTCCGCGTCCCGGCACATCGATTTAATCCGGCCAATGCCGCTGCCCCACTGTTCAATATAGCCCAGCTCTTTGAATACTCTGGCCAAGACACGGTTGCGGATTTCGGAACGGCCTTGTTGCAGGTCAGCCTGCGTCAGGCCATTGGGTAGACCGCCGGGAGAGACGATATTCAGCATGTCGTCATAAATGCCCACTTTAATATCACGGCCGAAATTGCTGTAATCCCGATGCAGCACGGCATTGACCAGTGCTTCGCGAATGGCGGGTATCGGTATTTCGTAGGTTTCGGTGCGTTGCAAACCGAGGATTTCGGCTTTAAGGTGCAGATGGTTTTTAATAAAAAGTTCGGTTTGCTCAAGCTGATAAAAAAGGTCGCCACGGTATTCTTTTTTATCGAGGAATACGGCCATGGTGTTGCCTTTAAAACGGCTGCACTTGGTTTCTACATGTTCGTACTGTCCCAGTAAAATCAACAAGCCATGGCTTGGAAAGTCTTGACCTTGTTCGCGCTGAATCAGGCGCAAATTCAGTAATTTGTCTTCGTCTAAGACTTTACCGGCCTGATTAAATCGTGCTTTTAGTGGTGCGAGATCCAAGTCTGCCAATGGCTGGTTGTAATTGATCTGCTCATCGAAGCTGATGTTAAGCCGTTGGCGTTCCAGTTCCTGGATGTATTCCAAAGAAGCCTGTCTATTGGTTGCGCCTAAGCGGATAAAGGTGCCTTGCTCACGTCCTTTAGGCTTTAGGTAATAAGGCAGCAACGCACCACGCGACACTTCGACGACCAGCAGTTCTGTCCCTGTCACATTTTCAATGTAAATTTCGGGTAGCAGATTAGGGCTACAGCGTTCATGAATGATTGAGGCTATTTTGTCGTGTAAGTCAAAGATATCCGCATTGTGCAAGCCGACCAGTTGGCGATTGTCATCCACGCCGATGACCAGCTTGCCGCCACTGGTATTGGCAAAAGCAATCAGCGTTTTAGCAAGCTGATCGCCTTTGGGCAAAGTCGCCTTGAATTCCAGGGTTTTGCTTTCGCCTTGCAAAATTTCAGCAAGCAGCGGGTGCTTAGAGCTCATAACCTAACCCTGCCAGATTCTTTTTAATCTCCGCTTCCAGGCGGCTGCTTTCGGCAAACTGCGTTTTGAGTTGTACGGTTAAGCGCGCCATTTTTTCGGCAAAGGGTTCGCCGTCGTCTTCCTGTTCGGCGGCTCCCACGTAACGGCCGGGGGTCAGCACGTAGTCGTGCTTTTGCATGTCTTTTAGTTCAGCCGAAAAGCAGAACCCGGCTTGATCCTGGTAATTTTCGCCGCGCTGCCAGGCATGAAAAGTCTCGGCAACTTTGGCGATGTCGGCTTTGGTGAAGTCGCGCAGCACGCGATCTTTCATATAGCCCAGGTTGCGGGCATCGATAAATAAAGTAAGACCTCGGCGATCTGATTTGCCGTTGCCTCCGGATTTATCCTTGGTCAGGAACCAGATACACGCCGGAATTTGGGTGTTGGTGAACAGTTGCCCAGGCAATGCCACCATGCATTCGACCAGATCGGCTTCGATCAGGGCTTTACGGATTTCGCCTTCGTTGTTGGTGTTGGAGCTCATCGAGCCGTTCGCCAGCAGCAGCGCCATGCTGCCGGTAGGCGCCAAGTGATGCAGCATGTGTTGCATCCAGCCGAAGTTGGCGTTGCCTTGCGGCGGCGTGCCGTATTTCCAGCGCACGTCGCCTTCCAGTTTGGCGTGCCACCAGTCTTTGATATTAAACGGCGGGTTAGCCATCACGAAATCGGCGCGAAGATCCGGGTGTTGGTCGTCCAGGAAAGTGTCGGCGTTCTTTTTGCCGAAGTTAAAGTCGATGCCGCGAATCGCCATGTTCATCGCCGCCAGCTTCCAGGTGGTCGGGTTGCTTTCCTGGCCGTAAACGGAGATATGTTTTTTCTGCTCGGCAGGGTTGTAGTGCTTTTCTTGGGCGTGTTCTTCAATGAACTTGTCGCTGGAGACGAAGAAGCCGCCGGAGCCCATGGCCGGATCGTAGACGCGGCCTTTGTAAGGTTCGAGCATTTCAACGATCAGCGTGACGATGCTTTTCGGCGTGTAATACTGGCCGCCTTGCTTGCCTTCCGCCAACGCAAACTGGCCCAGGAAGTATTCGTAAACATGGCCGAGAATATCCTTGCTGTGCAGTTCCAGTTTTTGGCCGTGGTATTCCGGGTTACGGAAGCTGGTGTCGGAAAAACTGTTAATCAGGCCAATCAGTTTGTCATTGTCCAGTTGATACTGGCTGATGCGGTTTAGGATGCCTTTGAGTTTGCTGTTGGCTTTTTCGATTTCATCGAGCGCGTTATCGACCAGCCAGGAGATCGAACGCAGTTTTACGTCTTCGCCTTGATCGTTTTGCCAAATCACCGATCCTATCGGTAAAGCCGCGCTGCTTTTTAAGGTGCTCCAGCGGGCGGTTTTGGGCACCCAAAAAATGTTCTTTTCCTGGTAGTAGTCGAGTAACTCAAGCTCGTCGTTGATGGCTTGTTGGTAGTCCTGGTCAGAATCGTAGTCCTCACGCGGCATGAAGTAGATATTGTCGGCGTTGTCCAGCTGGAACAGCGCTTCCAATTCGTCTTGACGCTCTTCAAAGGCATCGGAAACGTACTTTAAGAAGATAAGGCCGAGCACGATATGCTTATAGTTGGCTGCATCCAGGCTGCTGCGCAGCTTATCGGCCGCTTTCCAAAGCTTATCTTCAAGCTCCTTCAAAAATTTCTGTTCTGAGGCATTCATGATTTTGTTAATTGTTAAGCAAAATAAATAAGCCATATCATACCATTTCGTGAGATGCTGAATTTGCAATCCCATCCCACACACTTTTGACCTTGGCGTAGCTCTGAACCATGCGATTTGTTTGCTATGCCGGGTTATTTTAAGTAGATTCTTATCAAGCCCCGTTTCATCACTTTTGGAGTAGCCGCTTTTGGACAATTTGCAGGAATCTCGCCAAGTCATCGGAACCATCGTTGAAGTGCATGGCCCGGTGGTGATTATCGACTGCAGCCAGTTGCCGCCGTTGCGTCAGGCTTTGTATACCTGTTTCGATCACAACACGTATCTTTTCGAGGTGCATCAACATCTCGATGAACGGCATATCCGGGCCATCACTTTGCACGGCACGGCAGGCTTAAGCCGGGGCATGAGCGTATACGATACCGGCGCGCCACTGCATGTGCCTGTATCGGAACAATGTTTGGGACGGTTACTGAATATATTCGGTGAACCGCTGGACGGACAGCCGCCGTTGCCTAAAACCGAATTCCGTAATATTCACGCCAAACCGCTGCCGTTATCCGAAGCCATCGGCATCAGCGGCATTCTGGAAACCGGGATTAAAGTCATCGATTTGCTATGTCCTTTTGTTAAAGGCGGCAAAACCGGGTTATTCGGCGGCGCGGGCGTCGGAAAGACTGTGCTGGTCATGGAATTCATCCACGCCGTTTCCGCTATCCACAAAGGCGTGTCGGTATTTGGCGGCGTTGGCGAGCGTATCCGTGAAGCCCATGAATTATGGCGGGAAATGCAACAGGCGGGCGTTATGGACGACACATTGCTGGTGTTCGGACAAATGGATGAATCGCCCGGCGTGCGTTTTCGGGTCGCCCTTTCAGCCCTGACTTATGCCGAATACCTGCGCGACACGCTGCATAAAGAAGTGCTGTTTGTGGTCGATAATGTGTTCCGCTTTGTCCAGGCCGGTAGCGAAATCTCCAGCCTGTTGGGTCGCATGCCCGCGACGGTGGGTTATCAGCCGACATTAACCACGGAAGTCGCCGAGTTGCAGGACCGTATCCTGTCCACCCGGCAGGGCGCAATCACTTCGGTACAGGCGGTTTACGTACCTGCCGACGATATGACCGATCCGGCGGTCAGCGCGATACTCAGCCATCTGGACACCACGGTTATTTTGTCCAGGGACCAGGCCAGCAAAGGCATTTATCCGGCCGTCGATCCATTGCGCTCCAGCAGCAAGCTGATGGACAAACATACCTTGGGCGAACGCCATTATACGGTTGCCAAAGGTGTGCGCGAACATCTGGCGCGTTATCATGAACTGGAGGATATTATCGCGATGCTGGGCATTGAGGAATTAGGCGAGGTTGACCGGAAAGTCGTGATGCGCGCCCGCAAATTGCAGCGCTATTTGACCCAACCGTTTTCGGTATTGGCCGAACATACCAAGCAAACCGGCATTTCAGTACCGCTGGAACAAACCTTGACCGATTGCGAAGCTTTTCTGGCCGGACAATATGATGAGCTATCCGAACAGCAATGCTATATGCGCGGCTCAATGCAGGATAGGTAATGCAACAATTCACACTTAACCTGTTCGATGCAAGCCACGAACAACGTATCGAAGGCGTCACCTCGTTTATCGGTGAGGACGCTTCGGGCAGCTTCGGTATTCAAGCCAACCATGCGCGTTTTATGACCACGCTGGTCTTCGGTCTAGCGCGTTTTCGCCGGGAGACCGAAGATTGGCAATATGTCGCTCTGCCGGGAGCGGTTGTTTATTTCAACCATAACGAGTTGACGATCAGTACCCGGCATTTTTTGATCGACACCGACCTTGAACGAGTCAGCACTTTGTTGGAACAGCAATTGATCGCCGAAGAAGAAAATCTGCATGCTGCAAAAGAGAGCCTGCACAAAATGGAACAGGCCATGCTAAAACGCATGCTGGCGCTTAAACGCAAAACCGGTTGGCAATCATGAACGATAGACAGCAGCTCAAAAACAAGGTTGAGCGTCAGGTCAAACGCATCAGAAAGGCGGGACATGAACGCCCTGCCCTGCCGTCCATCGGCATGCTGGGCTTGGTCATGATATTACCCATTATCGGTGGCGTTTATTTAGGCCACTGGCTGGACGACAAAGTGGAAGGTTATTCTGTGCACTGGACGCTCTGTTTGCTGTTGACCGGCTTAGTGGTTGGGATTTTTAATGTGTATTTTTTGATTAGGGAGTGAACTCAGCCCTCTATGTTCAAGCTTCTCAGTCGAGTTAGGACTGTCGCTCAAACGACAAGAATTACGATTAACTATCTCGCTTGACAGGTTTTGAATACAAACATATGCTTTGGTATATGCCATTAAATCGGAGTCATCATGCACAACGAACGTCATGTCAGTTTATTCAGGAACGGCCGTAATCAGGCGATACGGATCCCACGCGAATTTGAGTTGGAAGGATCGGAAGCGATTATCCGCAAGGAAGGCGACAGACTGATTATTGAACCGGTCAAACCGAAAAGCTTGAGGGAGCTGTTGGCGATATTACCAGCTCTGGACGAGGATTTTCCGGAAATTACCGACCCCCTCGTCAAGCCTGAAGATATTTTCTGACATGGCGGATTTTCGTTATTTGCTTGACACCAATATTGTTTCCGAACTGATAAAAAATCCACGCGGCTCGTTAGCAGAAAACATGTTGAGGTCTGAGCGGGATCAATTTTGTTGCACCAGTATAATAGTCGCTTGCGAACTGCGTTATGGAGCCGCAAAAAAGCAATCTCCCAAACTGTCTTCAAATGTAGAGCAAATATTGAACAGTTTGCCGGTATTGCCTTTGGAGAATACCGTTGACGAAGTGTATGCCAAAATCCGTACCGACCTTGAGCAACGCGGCCTGCCTATCGGACACAATGATTTATTGATTGCTGCGCATGCTTTATCGCTCGGTTTAACCGTGGTCACAGCCAATGAACGCGAATTTTCGCGGGTCGATCAATTAATTGTTGAAAACTGGCTGAATGCCTGAACACATGGAAAACGAATTTACTTTTGCTCTCGGTCCGGTGCTAATAAGCACATCAATCATCACCACTTGGGCCATCATGTTGATGATTACACTAATAGCCTGGCTTTCAACCCGCTATCTGGACATGCTGCCGGGTAAGTTGCAGACCACAGTCGAAGGCATAGTTGCAACTATAGACGAAGCCATTAGCGCCGTCGCACCGGAACACGGACGGCAAATCATGCCTTTTATCGCGACGCTCTGGCTGTTCCTGATCGTTGCCAATCTGGTCGGTTTAATACCGGGCTTACATTCGCCGACCCGTGATCTTTCAGTGACTTCGGCACTGGCAATACTGGTGTTCTTCTCGGTGCATTGGTTTGGCATAAAAACCCTGGGCTTGAAAAATTACTTGCATCATTACCTGAGCCCCAGCCCGATTTTGCTGCCTTTTCACATTATCAGCGAATTTACCCGTACCCTGGCGCTGGCTATCCGTTTATTCGGCAACATGATGAGCCTGGAAATGGCGGCCGTGCTGATATTGCTGGTGGCAGGATTCCTCGCGCCGATTCCGATTTTAATGCTGCATATCATTGAAGCGCTGGTACAGGCTTATATATTCGGTATGCTGGCGTTGATTTATGTGGCCGGTGCCATACAATCCCAACAACTTAATTCACAGGAGTAACTTATGTCCGACATTGCCTTGATCGTCCTTGGCTCCAGCGTAGCCGCTATCATCGGCATCGCATTAGGCGTAATAGGTCCTGCCTTGGCTATGGGCAAAGCTATCGGCAGCGCATTGGAAGCCTTATCACGGCAACCTGAATCGGAACAATCGATTATGCGCACCCTGTTTATCGGCTTGGCGATGATCGAATCGCTGGCTATTTACTGTCTGGTTATTATTTTGATTGTGCTGTTTCGGAATCCGCTGCTTGAATATGTTCTTAAATAATTGGATAAGAATTCACCACGAAGTCACGAAGAGCACGAAGATATGGAATTTGATAATTTATCAAGACAAGTCATTGGTTGTGCGATTGAAGTCCATCAAGTTTTGGGAGCTGGCTTGTTGGAGTCCACCTATGAAAAATGTTTAGAGCATGAGCTTCATCTCGTTGGACTCTCTTATACAGTACAACAACAATTACCTGTTAACTATAAGGGCGTCGAGCTAGATTGTGGCTACAGGCTTGATCTTGTGGTGGAAAATAAGCTAATTGTCGAATTAAAAAGTGTCGATAAATTACAAAAAATTCATGAAGCACAAATACTCACCTACATGAAATTGACCGGATTAAGCGTAGGACTGCTGATTAATTTTAATGAGATACTCTTGAAAAATGGTATTAAACGTTTTGTTCTCTAAAGCTTTAAAAGAATTCACCACGAAGACATGAAATTATGAAAATTGATCAAAGCTTTCAGTATATGAATGAAATCATATAAAAGGTATTAAACGTTTTCTAAAACTTCGTGCTCTTCGTGTCTTCGTGGTGAATAATTTTTACCAAACATCTAAACCGGCAATAAAGCATATGGAATTCAACCTATCCACCTTTGTTCTTGAAATCATCAATTTCCTGATCCTGATCTGGATTTTGCAGCGGCTTTTTTACAAGCCTTTGCTAGCAGTGATTGCCAAGCGTAAACAGTTTATCGACCAATCGCTTAGTGAAGCGAAGAACCTGAAGCTACAAGCGGAACAGCAATGCAATCTTTATGAAAACCGGCAAAAATTGTGGGAGCAGGAAAAACAGGCGGCTGTCAATGCATTGCACCGCCAGCTTGAAGCCGAAAGAAGAGCGTCTCTGGACAAGCTGAATGCCGACCTGGAACTAGAGCGGCAAAAAGCAGCAGTGTTATTGTCGAAACAGCAGCGGGAGTTACAGCAACAAGCCGAAAAACAGGCCTTGCAGAACGGCGCCAAATTTGCCGGCATGCTGTTGCAACAATCCGCCGGCCCCGAACTGGAAGCCCGCTTATTTGCCCTGCTGATCGACAAGCTGACGGCCTTGCCGGAAGCCTGCAAACTATACTTGACCACGCTCGGAACTAAAAAATCGGTGCCCGTTAAAATTACCAGCGCTTACCCTTTATCCGTTGAAATGCGCCAACAACTGGAACAAAAACTGGGATTATTAATCAACAGCCAGATCAATTTCCAATATCATCAGGATCAAGCGCTGATCGCCGGTCTGCGTATGGACATCGGCGCGTGGGTGTTAAACGCCAACCTGCAACATGAACTGATTAGTTTTACCGAGATTGACTATGAGCCTGATTGAAACTACCAGCTTATTGGACAAGCAAGCCGAGTGGCTGACTAATTACCGGCCGGGGCTACGTATTACCGAACAAGGCACCGTGGTTTCGATCGGCGACGGCATCAGCTGGATCAAAGGCTTGCCGTCGGCGGCCATCGAAGACATCCTGGTTTTTGCCGACGGCAGCCGGGGCATGGTATTCGACCTTAACCGCGACCGCATCGGCGCCATTTTATTGTATGAAACCGAAGCCCTGACTGCGGGCACCACGGTTTATCTTTCCCGGCATGCGCTCAGCATACCGGTCGGTAACGAATTTTTGGGCCGGGTTATCGACCCGTTGGGAACACCGCTGGACGCACAAGCGCCGCCATCCCATGCCGGGCGCGAAAGCATGGAGAAAGGCTCGCCCGCGATTATCGCCCGTGATTTTGTCCACAAACCGCTGTATACCGGTATAAAAATTATCGACACACTGATTCCTATCGGCAAAGGACAGCGGCAATTGATCGTCGGCGATGAAGGCCTGGGCAGGACATCAATCGCCATTGACACGGTGATTAATCAAAAAGACAAAAATGTGCTGTGCATTTACGTGCTGATCGGCCAGAAACGCTCTGCGGTGGTCAACACGATAGAAACCCTGAAAAATCACGGCGCGCTGGACTACACCGTATGCGTGGTCGCCGAAGCCAGCGCCCTGCCCGGCTTGCAATATATCGCACCGTTTGCCGGTTGTGCGCTGGCCGAATACTGGATGGCGCAAGGCCGCGATACCCTGATCATTTACGATGACTTGTCCACCCATGCCAGAACTTACCGGGAACTGTCTTTATTGCTGAGAAGGCCGCCGGGGCGCGAAGCCTATCCGGGCGATATTTTCTTTGTCCATTCGCGTCTATTGGAGCGCTCAACCTGCCTGAATGCAGAAAACGGCGGCGGCAGCATGACCGCGTTGCCAATCATCGAAACCAAACAGGGAGAAATTGCCGCTTACATTCCGACCAACCTGATTTCTATCACCGACGGCCAAATCTACCTGGATAACGATCTGTTCGTATCGGGATTTCGCCCGGCCATTGATATTACCCGCTCGGTATCGCGAATAGGCGGCAAAGCGCAGGATATGAGCATCCGTGACCAGGCCGGGCAAATGAAACTGGATTACCTGCAATTTCTGGAGCTGGAAGCTTTCACCCGTTTCGGCCAACGCCTGGAAGCGTCGATGGAAGCGCGTATCAAACGCGGACGCCTGCTGCGGGAAATATTGAAACAGGACCGGCTGGCTCCGCACGGCAACCTTTTCCAGCTGGCCTGGCTGATTGCGTTTAATTCCGGAATGTTTAACCAGGCAGTTCCTGAAGACATTCCACAGATGCTGGCTAACATTGAACAAGGCATTGAAACCACGGCGCTGACATTGGAAAGCAGCCCTGAACAATGGCAGCTGGCTGTCGGCGAATGGCTTAACATCAGCCCCGCAAAACCGTCATGAGCTTAAGCCGCGAACTGCAACTGCATATCACCCAGTTAAAAGAGATACGCAGCATTTTAAATTCGATGAAAAACCTGGCTTTCATCGAAATCCATAAATTGCTGCGTTTTAAAACCATGCAGGGCCAGGCCGTGGCCAATATCGAACGCGCGGCACTGGATTTTCTGGACTTTTATCCCGGCCTGGCCACAGCAGACCACGATGCCCCGCATATTTGTATTTTGCTGGGCTCGGAACGCGGCTTTTGCGGCGATTTTAACGAAAGCCTGATTAATGCCGTCGCAACTAAAGCTTATTCCGGCGTTATTGCAATCGGCAGCCGGCTTTGTAACCGGCTGGAGAACATGACCGCCGAAATCGTCGCAACACTCGACGGTGCGAATGTCGCCGAAGAAGTACCTACGATCATCAACCGCCTGATTAATACTATCAGCGCATTACACGGCAAATCCAACCCCGCATTACAACTAACCGTTGTTTATCACGATAACGCGTCCAGCCAAATCCGCCAGCGGCAAGTGTTTCCTCCTTTTACCCAGCCGCCGGATGAAAGAAGCGTTCATTATCACAACCCGCCGGTGCTCAACCTGGAGCCCGGCGAGTTTTTTACAGACCTGATCGAGCATTATTTATTTGCCGTACTGCATGAAATTTTTTATCTCTCGCTGATGGCCGAAAACAATAGCCGCCTGCAACATCTGGAAGGCGCGGTAAAGCACCTGGATGATGAAACCGTAAGGCTGCAAAGAAAGTCCCAGATTTATCGCCAGGAAGAAATTACCGAAGAGATTGAAGTCATATTGTTAAATGCAGAGAATTTATAGGATGTGTTAATCGCAGTATCAGCAGGCAATAATCATCAAAACCATCCTCTATGCGTTCATAAAAAAAGTTGTCTTGATCGTGAAATAAACTGATAATAGTATCGTATCGCTATCTTTTTCGATCAACCTTTTTTATCGAGGGTACAACAATGAATATAAAAAAAATATTACCTTACCTTGCCGCATTAACATTGTCGTTTAATGTTTTCGCCGTTGAAGTTCAGGAAGAACCGAAGATTATTGCTCAGGACAAAATAGAACTGAGTCAGGGAAATTCACCAGACATTCTTTTAGCCACTCATATCGTTAACAGCCATACGATTCCTCAAGCTTCAAACGAGAAACCCAGTGAATTTATAACTGCTCTCAGCGTGTATTTAATCATCATCATTGTGTATTCAATTTATGGTTTTAGGGCTAATGCCAAAAATATCGAAAACTGAACATGCAACTACGTAGTTGATACAAATTAGATATGGATATTTACAAGGGGTTGACCTTCATCGTTTGAAACGGTGAAGGTCTTTTTTTAAGCCGCAATGTCATCGTTGCCGTACCGTTATCGCAGTAACAACGATAATTAGCTTGTTATATTAATAAACTCTCGTTTTGGCTTCACGCTCCTGTTCGCGCGGAGCAACCTTGGCTAATTCATTCATCTCCTCGGCCAGAAGATCAAGAATATCGTCTGCCGACACAATACCTACCAGCCCCCGATCCTGATTAACTACAGGAATACGGCGGATTCCATGGGAACGCATCAAACGAATGGTTTCAAACACGCCTTCATGTTCCTGTACGCTGACAAGTTGCGGCCCCATGACGTCTCCCACGCTAAATTCATTAATGTCCAGGGAGTGAGCAATAATACCGATGACCATATCGCGATCCGTAATGATGCCTACCGGCACCCGTTTACCCTCAACCTCATCGACAATCACAAGATCGCCTACATGGTATTCGCGCATCAGTTTAGCCGCTTCCGGCAAACTCATTTCTCTGGTCGCGAACACTACTTTACGATTGCAAAATTCACCAATAGACACAGTTATATCCTCCACCCAAAATTAAAATAGAATTTCGGTTTAGACTTGCCCCCTCTAACCCGCATACAGTCATAGCTTAGGAATAGTCCATTGAGCAATGCTGGCAAACGCATCTATGATTAAATCGACTGACAGTGTAGCGAGGATGATTCCCATGATACGCTCCAGTATCGCTGCTCCGTTCCCGCCAATAATACTTAGAAGACGTTCCGCGAGCAGCATTAAGACGTAAGTAACTGCCAGAACGACGAGCATTACACCGGCAGTTATCGCCTGTGTCTTAACGGAATAGAGGTAATTATCAGTCAGCAAAATCACGACCATAATCGCTTCCGGCCCCACAATGGAAGGTATAGCCAGCGGAAATACTGCAATATCATGCCCGTCCTCAGACTGACCGAAAGCGGTTGACGTTCGACCGAAAATCATCTGGAGGCCAAAAAGAAACAAAATGATACCGCCGGCAATTTGCAACGAAATAAGTCGTATATCCATGGCAGTGAGAATAATTTGCCCGATAAGAATTGCACTAAACAAGATGATAGCCGAATAAGCAATCGCCTTTGTTGCCGTTTTTCTACGCTCTGTTGGCGAGAGCCTGGAAGTCAGCGCCGCAAAAAGCACAACACTCCCAATCGGTTCGATGGTTACCCAAATCATCAACGCGTCATGGATTATCTTATTAAGCACATGCCCCTCCTTTGTCGCCTCAACTTCAACTTTTCAAGTGTAAAAACTCTCCTGATTACTTACAAACTTTGTGCGCACGATGCGAATAAACTCGCATCCGGGAGTATCTTTAACACGTCGAAACCAAGTACCCGGCCCCAGATAAAACACTGCGCGGTATCCGGGGCATTCTTACCGTATTTCCTTCTCCGAATTACATTACACTTCACCCAGACTATTTGCTAGGACATCCTGATTTTAAACGGAACCCGCGCTATCATAACTGTCAATTGGACTTATAGAAACAGGATTAGTTATGGAATTAATTTGGGTTGGTGCCGTTTATCTGGCAGGCTTAATAACCGGGCGATTATATTTGCTCCCTTTGATAAGCTAGCTGATGGCGGATTATGTTTTAAACCTTGCCGGTGTTGAGGCCAACGAAACACTCAGTCATTTAGCAAATCGGTATTGAATTATTATTGTTACGGCCAGGTTAAAATTAAAAATATGCTCGCCGTTACGACGCGCGACGTGCCTGGCGTCGTCACCTTAGTTTCTGCGCTGGTTTACTTTGTTTGGGTTTAATGGGCAGAATACCGGTAGCTGAGTGGTAGGCGGATGAGGAAAGCGAACTGTATCGATTGGGAGCCACTTTTGTCATTCATCCGTTGATCGAACAGTTGTTAGATTCACTCCCTGTAAGATAGCTTTGGAACTGTGACGTCAGAAAACAGCACCGGAAACTAGCTGGCCTTGCACATTGCTATTGCTTTTTCGACTATATGTGATCGGAAATGCCGCAATCGATAACCGAGCCTGCTATCAATCACAGCATTGATCAGCATGACAAAACGAAAAAACCATCAGCCAAAATTAAATGTCTCTAGTGAGTTCGGCGGGATAAATGATAGGCGGAAGGCAATGTTCAATAAAACTACCCGAGTAACCGGCATCGCCGGTAATTCGGAGAAATCCAGCTTCTATCACCGTAACCGGGTACAGCCTACGGTCAACTCCTGATTGCAGAATGAGCATGCGTTGCGTATGATCAATATTGAGTACCGATGGTTTCTGCGAGATACCCTATCTTGCCATCAATGACCGTCTTTGCCTACGCAGTTAATTCTATTCAATATTGAGGAGGCTCAAATGAACGAACAGAAAACTCGTAATCGACAGACTGTCAATTGGCATAGTTTTAACGTCGACAACACTATCGAACAACTGCAAATAGATCGCAATGACGGTTTATCCTCTCAAGAAGTAGAAAACCGCCTGAAAAAATTCGGCAATAACCGGCTTCCGCGCCCACGCGGGCGTTCAGCATGGGTACGTTTTCTGCTGCAATTTCATAATGTTTTGATTTATGTGATGCTGATTGCGGCAGGTATCACAGGGATGCTGGGAGACTGGGTCGATACCGGCGTATTGCTGGCGGCGATTTTTATCAATGCTGTCATTGGTTTTGTGCAAGAAGGCAAGGCCGAACAAGCTCTGGATGCAATACGCAGCATGTTGTCATTGCATTCTACCGTCATCCGTAATGGCAGTCGTATCGAAATTGAAGCCGAAAAGCTGGTGCCTGGCGACCTTGTCATGCTTGTTTCCGGTGACAAAGTGCCTGCCGATTTGCGGCTGCTGACAAGCAAAGGCCTGCGTGTCAATGAAGCTATTTTGACCGGTGAATCGCAAGCTGTTGAGAAAACCCTGGAGCCGGTATCGCCCGATGCGCCGCTGGGCGATCGACTCTGCATGCTCTATTCCGGAACACTTGTCGTTTCAGGGCAAGCCACCGCTATCGTTGTCGAAACCGGCATTCACACCGAGCTGGGGCGTATCAGTGCGATGTTAGCGCAAGTGCAGACGGGCACTACCCCGTTAATACGTCAGATCACCAAATTCGGCCACTGGCTGGCCTTAGTGATTGTACTGCTGTCGGGGGCTACTTATGCGACCGGCGTACTCTGGCATCACCATGCCCCGAAAGAAATGTTCATGATGGTTGTAGCTTTAGCCGCCTCAGCCATACCGGAGGGATTACCTGCCATTATGACCATCACACTTGCTCTCGGCGTACGACGAATGGCAAAACGCAATGCGATCATCCGGCAACTGCCGGCGGTGGAAACACTGGGCTCAGTGACAGTCATTTGTTCCGATAAAACAGGCACGCTCACCCGCAATGAAATGACCGTACAACGGATTATCACCGCAACCCACGTATTCGGCGTCAGCGGTGTCGGCTATGCACCCGAAGGCAAAGTCGATCTTGGCGGAGTTCAGGTTGCGCTCAACGAATATCCAGAACTGAGCGACATCGCCCGTGCACTGGTATTGTGTAATGATGCACAATTACGCAAGCATAGCGATGGAACCTGGCAGGTAATAGGCGACCCGACCGAAGGCGCGTTGCTTGCCTTTGCCGCTAAACTTGGTCTTGATGCTGAGCTGGAACGAAGCGTGATGCCGCTTACTGACGCGATTCCTTTTGAATCGGAACACCGGCTAATGGCAACTTTGCACCATCAAACAGAAGATAAAAGCATTATTTACGTCAAAGGCGCCCCAGAGCGCATCCGGGCCATGTGTCATATTCCATCCGATATCAATGAAACGCCTCACCACTCTCCAAACGATTGGGAGAGCAAAGCCAAAGAAGCGGCATCCAGCGGTTTGCGGCTGTTGGCCGTTGCGGTAAAAGTCGTTGACAGTACGCAGCATGAGGTGAATTTTTCAGACCTGAACAGCGGATTTACCCTGCTGGCGCTGGTTGGCATCATCGATCCGCCTCGCGATGAAGTAATTATGGCGGTGGCCGTATGCAACGCGGCCGGTATTAAAGTCAAAATGATTACTGGCGACCATGTCGAAACTGCGCGCGCTATTGGCGCCAGTCTCGGTATCGGCCTACATAAACATGCTCTCACTGGCGCAGAAATCGAAGCGATGGATGACGATCAATTACAGGAAGTCGTTCTCGATGTCGATGTGTTTGCACGGGCAAGCCCCGAACACAAGCTGCGTCTGGTACAAGCATTGCAAAACACCGGGCAAATCGTCGCCATGACCGGTGATGGCGTCAATGATGCGCCTGCGCTAAAACGTGCCGATGTCGGTGTCGCTATGGGACTGAAAGGGACGGAAGCGGCAAAGGAAGCTTCCGATATGGTGTTGGCCGACGATAATTTTGCCACTATAGGCAATGCCGTCCGCGAAGGCCGAGGCATTTACGACAACATCCGTAAATTTATACTGTTTACGTTGCCGACCAATGGCGGCGAGGCACTGGTGGTAATCGCCGCCATCCTATTTCAATTGACACTACCGATGACCCCGGCACAAATCTTGTGGATCAATATGGTGACCTCCAGTACTCTGGGCTTGGCACTTGCCTTTGAATCCCCTGAATTCGATGTTATGCGACGGCAGCCGCGTGATCCGCGTGAACCATTGTTATCCTGGTTTTTTGCCTGGCGGGTGCTGATGGTTTCCATACTGATGATGGCCGGATCACTGGGATTATTTCTGTGGGAAATAGATCGGGGTTCAAGCCTGGAAACAGCGCGCACCATGGCGGTTAGCGCGATAGTAGGAGCGGAAATGTTTTATCTGATCAACAGCCGTTATATCTATAAATCGGTCCTGTCACTGGAAGGACTATTCGGTAACCGTTACGCTTTAATCGCTATCGCAGCCTGTGCCGTGTTGCAGCTTGCCTATACCCATGCGTCACCCTTGCAGGCCTTATTCAATTCTACCGATTTATCCTATGATGAATGGCTTAAAGTGCTATTGGTCGGCATGACGATTTTTCTCTTCGCCGAACTGGAAAAAGTAACGCTTTACCTATTCCGCTTATGGAGAAAAACCGCCCATTAACAAAAAACGCTACGGGAATTGATATTCAAAGAATCGGCTCTTGCTCAAGCGTTGCCGCTAGCCGGAAACGATTTTTTCGATGTCCTCATACATCGTCCGACGCTATCCGAATGTAAAAAGCTTCCTGCTGACTTTCAATCTTTATCCGCATGATGTGAATAAATTCAAACCAACATCAAAGCATTTTACCAAATCAAATATCCCGCCCCCTCTAAGCTCAGATGACCTATTATGAGGCATTTGCGCCGCACTCCTCTTCCGACTTACATTGCTCATTTGCTAGGACATACTGATTTTAAACGGAATATACGCTATCATAGCTGTCAATTGGACTATAAAAACAGGATTTAATCATGGAGTTAATTTGGGTTGGAGCCGCTTATCTGGCAGGACTGGTGACCAGCCGATTGCATTTCCCCCCTTTGGTAGGCTACCTGCTGGCAGGGTATCTTTTAAATTTTTCCGGCATTGAACCCAACGAAACACTCAGTCATTTAGCGGATATCGGGATTGAGTTGTTATTATTTACGGTCGGCCTAAAATTGAAGCTTTCTTCGCTGTTACGACGCGAAGTACTTAGCGTCGGCACCTTGCACTTGCTTGTCGTTACTTTGGTTTCCGCGCTGGTCTACTTTGGCTTTAACGGGCAGGTGACCGGTGGCTTGGTGATAGGCGTGAGCTTAGCTTTTTCCAGTACAATTCTCGCGATTAAGGTGTTGGAAGATAGCGGCGAGCTTTCCACCTTATACGGCCGGGACGTACTAAGCATATTAATTTTACAAGATATTTTTGCCATCGGCCTGCTGGCTGTCGCCAATAACAAACAACCATCGCCTTGGGCGCTTTGTCTGTTGCTGTTGCCTTTGCTTCGCCCTTTTGCATATCGGTTACTTAACGCCAGCCGCGACGCTGAATTGAAATTGTTATTGGGCATAGTACTGGCATTGGCAGGCGGCGTATTGGCGCAAAAGGTCGGTATTTCCAGCGATATTGGCGCATTGCTAATGGGAGTTATGCTGGCCGGACACCCCGACATAGACGATCTTTCTAAAAAACTATGGGGGTTAAAAGAAACTTTTTTAGCCGCATTTTTTCTTCAAATCGGCTTGGCCGATTTGCCCGGTCATGACGAAATTATGCAGGTGTTTGAGCTACTATCTCTACTACCGTTGCAAGGCATACTTTTCTTTGCGTTATTTCTGCTGGTCGGGTTACGCGCACGCACGGCTTTTGTTTCCGCACTGGCATTGATGACCTACAGCGAATTTGCATTGATCACATCGAGTGTCGTCGTCGAAGCCCATCTGCTTCCAGCCGCATGGAAATCGACCATCGGTCTGGCGGTGGCGCTTTCCTTGGCTATTGCTGCACCCTTAAATCGATTTTCGCATCGTATATTTTCCTTTCTGGAACCGGGATTAGTTCGTTTTGAAAGGAAGGGCGAGCATCTGGACAAGCTACCCAGCAGCATCGGGGGAGCGGAATGGCTGGTAGTGGGAATGGGACGCACCGGTATGTCGGCATATCTCGCTTTTAAGCAGCAGGAGATGCGTGTGCTGGGGCTGGATGCCGACCCTATCAATCTAAAAAACTTGCTTGCCGACGGGAGGAGGGTGATTTACGGTGATGCCGAAGACTCTGCGCTATGGGAAACACTACCCTTGGAAAAAATCAAAGGGATTATCCTTACCATGCCGGAATTCGAAGCAAGGTCATCGTCGATCAAGCAACTGAAAAACCTCCAATTCGCTGGCAGCATCGGTACCATTTGTTTTCATGACGATGAGGAAAGTGAGCTTTATCGATTGGGAGCTACTTTTGTCATTCATCCCTTGATCGAGGCAGGTAAACAATTGGCCGAGCATCTGCTGGAATCAACAAGTAACATGGATTTGTAACAATCAAGTCTGAAAAAAAATCAGGGAATCCACACCTGCCTTACGTATTGTTACTTGCTTCTCCGACTATTTTGATCGGGAAGCCTGCAATCGATAAACAAGCTGGCCATATATCCCAATGTTGATAAGCATTACCAAACCCGTTAGCCAAAATTGAATATTTCTCGTGAGCCCCGCAGGATAAATGACAGGCAAGAGATAATGCTCAATAAAGCTGCCCGAATAGCCGGTATCATCGGCAATTCGACGAAGCCCGACTTCTATCACCGTAAGCGGACACAGCCCTCCAGTCAATTCAATGAATACCCCCCAGCAGGCCGCTGGTATATGAGCCAGCACAATCCTGGGATTGCGAAGCGCAAGCAGTCCACCAAAAATGACGAAACCGATAAACAGGAGATGGAGAATAAGAACGGAGTCGGCTAAAAACCGGTAGATCATTTAATTTCGCCATTTCCCTGATCAGGGGCAAAGATGGCTTGAGGCACATATTAGACCCATTAAGTTTACCGCCCACAGGTTGGTGAATTTGCGAATTCCAACCTATTATTCTTTAAAGTTATAAAGAAGATAACAACGCCAATCATGTGTCTTTTTCCTGATCGGTTACTACGGTATAGACGACATAAACTACATAAATAACCGTTAGAATATAAATTATTGCTGACATATTTGTTTACCACCTTAAATTGATTTTTTATTATTTTGCCTAAGCGCCGATTTAACTGAGCTTTTAGACAACCCGTATAGCTTTATTGAGAATATACCAAAAATAATCTATATGCTATTGACATCGAAAACAAACGGCGGCAGAGGACAATGCAGGGTTGCGCATATCGCTCTCAGCAGCTCCGCTTCATCAGAACTGACTTTACTATCATGGGATATTATTAACACCAGTGCGGAAACCAAGGCTTGTTTGTCCGGCATCTGTAGTCGATCCAGTTGCTTCAACGCAGTATCCGTGGTGGATATCCAATCCTGAGGCGGCGCATAATCAGGCCATTGCCCCATTTTAATACGTTGCTCATAGCGTCCGATACATTCCATACCTTTTTGATAAGCTGCGCCAGCCTCAGCCCGACCTTGTTTTGCCACGACGGAAAATAAAGTTCCGACAGCGTCCGGCAATTGTATCAAACGAACATTGCCATGCCGGTTCTGCGGGTGAGCGGCATCATTCAAATGCGTTTTTAAAACACGGCTCAAAGCAAACTCAAACGTATCGACAATACCATCGACCTCGATCAGTCGCTGCACCAAATCGGCTATGCGTTCAAGCTGCTCCAACGGCCGGTTTTTAATCAGCGGGAAAGCGATTTGCAATAAAGGCAGACGAAACGCTGTATCCAGTTTCTGTATTTCCGACTGCAAAGTTTCGGTGGCCATGACGGTCGTTCCACCCAATTGTTCAGCGATAAGGTCTAATTGCGTTCGACGCACGGCTTCGCTTCCATCAAGCAACAACGCCAAGACTAACGGCAAAGCATCAGCGCTGGAATGAGCGGCGCGATAAAGATTTTCGGGTATAGACTGGCGCAGAGTCGACGCAAGCTGTATATGTCCTTCATCAGACAGGCCTACTGTTTCGGTCACCGTATCCGGAGTTACGGCAAAATGTTGCGGCGCAAAACCGGCTGTTGCCGGATTTTCCTCAATAGTTTCTGAACCGGTCTGCGTTTGCCCAAGCATTAACTCGGCAAGCCGGTCTATTTCAGACTCATCAAAATTCGGTTCCAATGCTTTGATACGCTGAATCAAAGGCGGATGTGTCGCCAGCAAGGAGCTGAATGACGCACCCGTGGCAAACAGCATGTGGCTGACTTCTTCGCTGTCCACTGTTTGTAGTGCAGAACCCTGCTGAGCCGCGGCTATTTTTTTTAATGCGCCTGCAATGCCTTGGGTCTGACGGGTAAATTGTACCGCTGACGCATCGGCCAGAAGTTCACGTTGCCGGGATACCGCCGCTTTGATCAGCTGACCGAAAAAAACGCCGATATAGCCGATCAAAAACAGCCCTAACCCGGCCAGATAAATAGCGGCTGTATTGTCACGACGGGAGTTATCGGAACGGATGGCACCGTAACGGGTGCTGTTCAATACTGCCCTACCGATCAGGCCGATGACCAGAATGCCGAACAAAAGCCCCATCAGCCGTGTACTTAAGCGCATATCGCCATTCAGGATATGACTGAATTCGTGGCCGATTACGCCTTGCAATTCATCCCTGGAAAGCATTTCCAGCGTACCGCGAGTAACGGTCACTGCAGCATCGCCGGTGGTAAATCCTGCCGCAAAAGCGTTAATGCCGGATTCTTGTTCCAAGACGTAAACTTCCGGCATTGGAATACCTGAAGCAATCGCCATTTCTTCAACGACGTTATACAAACGGCGGCGTAGCGGATCTGTGCTCTCTGCGGTAATCAACACGCCGCCCAAGCTGCGTGCGACGTTGCCGCCACCCGAGCTTAATGATGCAATTTTGTATAGGCTGGACAGGCTGATAAAACCGATAGTGGACAGTGAAATGGCGCCTACCAGCGACAGGTTATTCATGATCCAGTTAAAATCAGGCAGTGTCGCAGTTCCCGCTTCATCGCCCATATTAATGATCAGCGCTGTTATCACCAGATTGACCGCCGCGACGATTGCAATCACGGCCAGTATGAACATCAGGATTAACGAACGGGCTTTGCGTCGGGCATCATCCTGGCTTTGGAAGAAATTCATCTGCTGCACCCAAGCGGTTTCAAGTAAAGGAAACTTTGGGTGCCTGACGTTTTTCCGGCGCTTCTATATCCAGGTGTTCGGCAGGATTAAAGTTAAACATGCCGGCCAGGATATTGTTGGGGAAATTCTCCCGGCCGTTGTTGTAAGTCATGACCGCATCATTAAACGCCTGACGGGCAAAAGCCACTTTATTTTCGGTAGATGCCAACTCTTCCTGAAACTGCATCATATTCTGATTGGCTTTGAGATCGGGATAGGCTTCGGCCAACGCAAACATTTTGCCCAAATTGCCCTGAAGCGTAGCCTCGGCACTTGCCAACTGCCTGATCGCATCGGGATCGGAAGGGTTTGCCCCGGCGGCCTTAAGCCCGGTCACCGCGGCATTCCGCGCGCTGATCACCGCATCCAGCGTCTCCCTCTCATGCTTCATATACCCTTTGACGGCTTCAACCAGATTAGGTATCAAGTCGTACCGCCGGGTCAATTGAACATCTATCTGGGAAAAGGCGTTTTTAACGCCGTTGCGCAAGTTGACCAGACTGTTGTAAATACCGACAAAAAACAGCATAACAACGACGATAAAACCAATTAACGCGAACACTATAGGCATGATGATATCTCCAACGAAATAACAAAATTATATTCCAATCATACAAGAGCCATTACACTCTGTCCCTTGTTATTAAAACCTATTTATAGCTTATGCCCGCAGATAACCGTCTGAACATTCTGTTAGCTATAATTGTTACCGCAATTATCGTTATTTTCAGCCTCGATCCCATTGCCCAAGATCCGGCTTATCATAACTTCGCCGACCAACGCCGCATTTTCACCATAGCTAATTTTTTCAATGTCCTGTCCAACTTGCCTTTCGTTATTATAGGTATCATGGGAATCAGGTTGGTCGTGTTACGCCAGGCCAGCGGAGGCTTGGCCGAATTACAGGCTATGTATTTGACGTTTTTTGTCGGGGTGTTTTTAACCGGCTTCGGTTCTGCGTACTACCACTACCAGCCTGACAATCAAACCCTGCTTTGGGATCGCCTGCCGATCACGATTGCCTTTATGGCCCTGTTCAGCGCTATTGTCGGGGAATATATTTCGATTCAGCTGGCCTGGAAATTATTTGTTCCGCTGCTGATATCGGGTATTACTTCAGTGATTTACTGGTATGTGACGGAACTGAACGGTCACGGCGATTTGCGCGCTTACGTGCTGGTACAGTTTTTACCGATTTTGCTGATACCGCTGATTCTGTGGCTGTTTAACTCAACGCGGGATAATCGCAAGTATCTCTGGGGCGTCATCGGAATTTATGCGATATCGAAACTCATGGAATTGTTCGATGCCCGGCTTTACAGCATTATTGGTTTACTCAGCGGACATTCGCTAAAACATTTAACCGCCGCGTTCGGGGCGTTGGTTTTTTATTGGGCGTTACAGGAGCGGCGTTAACCTGCGAAAAGTTGCAAACATAAAAAAAGGTGAGTCGAAACCGACGCACCTTTTTTGTTTTGAATACGATCTTCCGAAAAAATTAAGCTTTTACCGCATCTGCAATTTCGTTAAATGCTTCAACTTTGATTTTACTGCTCTTGATCAGGTCAACGCCTGCGTCAACCACCATTTTGCAAAGTCCTGGTGTTTTGTAAACCATTAAACTTAAATAACCAACAGCCGGAATAGCGATAAAGGCTGCAATAAAACCGTTTAAGCCGACAACTCCCATCAGCTTTATCAACAATACAATGGCATCCAGAGGCAATAAAACCATAGCACCAAAATAGACGATTACCGTAAATACGGACACCACAAAAACTACAAACTGAAGTAGCCTGACCAACGCAACGTTAACTTTTTTCATATTACTTTCAATTTCCCGATAGAACTTAAGAAGTCTTTTTAGTCAGAAAATGACTCCGGACCCTAGTATGTTGTCAATAAAACCGTTTTTTGAAGCGGCAAATTATACCTTAACACTGTCAAAATAATTCATTTTTTTCGGCTTGGTCTTTACGAAGAAACAACCGGTATAAAGCAGAGCCGGCAATAAAGCCGCCTAAATGAGCCCACCAGGCCACATCGACAGCAACGCCTCCAAATAGCATTGCTGTTGTCGCACTGTGTAATTGAATCAAAACCCATAAACCTAAAAAAGCAATCGCAGGAACATGAATGACTATAGGCAAGAACAATATAGGAACCCATACCACAACACGTTCAAGCGGATATAGAAAAAAATAAGCCGCCAATACGCCGGCTATAGCCCCTGATGCACCAACAACCGGAATAGCAAGATTAGGATCGAACAACCATTGCAAAAAAGTAGCTAGAAGGCCACATACCAAATAAAAAATCAAAAAGGGTAACCTTCCCATTCTGTCTTCTACATTATCGCCAAATATCCATAAAAACCACATGTTCATGATAAGGTGCAGCCAGTTTCCGTGCAGAAACAGGCTGGTCAGAAAAGATAAGTATCCGTCGAAAGGCAAGCCGTAATACGGATTGGTATAGCGAATAGGCACCATGCCGTAAAGATTAAGAAGCCGATAGCTTAATTGATCGGGCATCAATTTCATCGTCACAAAAACTATAATACAAATCGCCATTATCCCCCATGTAACTAAAGGCTTTGAATAACAGGGCGCTGTATCTCTAATTGGTATCATGGCTTTTCCTGATCTATGTAACGCAGAGTATCCCTGCTTTTAACTTAGCTTAAAAGCTAAAAAACCGATTTGCAATGAATAGTTATTTAATCATAATCCTGACGGCAAAGCGTCTATAATATAGATAAAGATTGATTCCTATCACCCTTGCATTTTAGCAACCCACTTAAAGATTCATGCATCCTAATTCAATAGACAAAACTCCATCATTTTCAGGCCTTTTGCTTGATGAACAATTGCTGTCGGCAGTTGAAAAACTTGGTTTTGAGCAGCCTACACCCGTGCAATTGCAATCGATTCCCCTCGCTCTGGAGCACAAGGACTTACTGGTTAGCGCCGAAACCGGCAGCGGAAAAACTGCGGCATTCTTGCTGCCTACACTGCATCACCTGTTAACCTTGCCTTCGGCAAAATCCGGGGTACGAGCCTTGATACTGACTCCAACCCGAGAACTGGCCCAGCAGATTTTTAAGCACTGCCAACAATTGACCGAATTTACCGACCTGAAAACAGGCCTGATTACCGGCGGCGATGATTTTAGGCTGCAGCAAAACATGCTCCGCAGAAACACGGAAATTGTTATTGCAACTCCAGGCAGAGTATTGGAGCTGATGGAGCAAGAGATACCGAACTTCAGTAATCTGGAAGTGTTAATACTTGATGAAGCTGATCGCATGCTGGATATGGGCTTTAGTGAAGACGTACTGACCATCGCCAACAGCTGCAACGCACAACGGCAAACCCTATTGTTTTCGGCCACCTTGACCCATTTCGGCGTTATCAAAATGGCTGACAAGGTACTAAAAAATCATGAAGTCGTTGCTTTAAATACGCTGCATGACGGACACCGTAATATCGAGCAGCAAATTGTGCTGGCCGACGACAATGATCATAAGTTAAAACTGCTGACTTGGCTGCTGCAAAATGAAACCTATGACAAAGCGCTGATCTTTACTAACAGCAGAATTCAGGCTGACGCTCTTCGCGGGCCTCTTCGAGGGAAAAAACTTCGCGTTGGTGTATTGCATGGAGAAATGGATCAAAAAGACCGCAACCGGATGATGGAATTATTCCGCGAAGGTGTAGTCAACATCATGCTTGCTACCGATCTTGCCGCCCGCGGCCTGGATATCAAAGGCATCAACCTGGTTATCAATTTTGATGTCCCAAGAAACGGTATCAATTATATCCATCGCATAGGCCGTACAGGCCGGATCGATGAACTGGGCCTGACGATTGCACTGGTAAAACACACAGAATGGAATTTAATGTCCGGTATTGAGCGCTTTTTGAAGCAGAAATTCAAACACCGCAATATCAAAGAGCTGGAAGGTAAATATAAGGGCCCTAAAAAAACCAAAGCCTCAGGAAAGGCAACAGGCGGCAAAAAGAAAATAGAACCTAAAAAAGCTGCCGTCGAAAAAGTCAAAATACGTGACCGGGACAAAAAAAATGTCGGCAAAAGGCGTGCACCTACCAGTAAGCCAGCCATACAAGTAGATCAGACATAAAAAAGGCCCCATTCGCAATCTACCGTTGCGAATGGGGCCTTTTTTAGGACACTTTAGACTAACTTAATTTAAGAAAGCTTGCCTACAACCTGTTTGACCAAATTATCTGGTTTAAAAGGCTTTACAATATAGGACGTTATTCCTGCCATAATGGCTTCTTTTACTTTGTCTCCTTCAGATGAAGACGTCAGCATGATCCAAGGTGGTGTGACTAATTTCTCATCATCTTTGACCGTCCTAAACAAATCAAGCCCGCTCATTCCCGGCATATTCCAGTCACATACTACAATATTGATTTTTACCTTTCTCATCATTAGCAATGCTTCTTCGCCACCCGGTGCATCAAAAACATGGGTAAATCCGGCCTCTCGCAGAATAGCTTTGGTTAGTGTCCGCATTGAAGCTGCATCATCTACAATCAGAATTTTTTTCTGTAGCAATTCTTGTGATATTTCCATTCTTGTTCCAAATTACACTTAATTATGAGCACTGCAGTACTTAATTGCAACATTTTACAAGAACTAGAGGTGCCCGACAAATAGAATGTAAAAATAATGTTAAGTAATTCACTATTTACGAAAAAAAAGATTCACAATTAGAGTTAAAATAATACTGACAATAAACATAGAGGTAATCGGAATAAATACAAACCGTTGCTCATCCTCAATGCGTATATCACCGGGCAGCCTGCCAAACCAACTAATCAACCAAGGCGCATAACTAGTAATCAGCCCTACAACTACCAAAATAACGCCAATTGCCGTTAATAACTTCCCAAACGCCATTTGTAGACCTCTCTTTTAATGCACATCCAGATCATTAATGTCCAACTAACAAGAAGAGTCCCCGTTAAGGTAAAATAACAGCCCTTATTTACACCGTCACCAGCAAAACAGTCGGTTCTGTAACAGGAACCTATCGGAATAAATTACATGTTGAGAATCACTGAACTTAAACTGCCACTGGACCACCCGGAAAGCATGATCAAAACTGCGATACTTGATCGGCTTGGCATCAGCGCAAAAGAACTTATCACTTATACAATATTCCGACAAGGTTTTGATGCGCGAAAACGTAATGCAATCCTGCTTGTTTACACTATCGATATCGAAACCACAAATGAACAGGCGATTCTTAAACGTTTGGCAGACGACCCTCACATATCTTTAACACCGGACAGTACTTATCATTTTATAACTCAGGCACCAAAAAATCTGGCGTTGCGTCCCGTCATCATCGGCACAGGACCTTGCGGGCTATTTGCCGGACTGATTCTGGCGCAAATGGGCTTTCGCCCGATCATTCTGGAACGTGGAAAAGAGGTACGGGAACGCACCAAAGACACTTTCGGCCTTTGGCGCAAGGGTGTATTCAACTCTGAATCCAATGTACAGTTTGGCGAAGGCGGTGCCGGTACTTTCTCCGATGGTAAGCTGCACACCCAAATCAAGGACCCGAATCACTACGGGCGTAAAGTGCTCACTGAATTTGTCAAAGCCGGTGCCCCACCTGAAATCCTCCATGTCAGCAAGCCTCATATCGGCACATTCAGACTGGTAACTGTAGTCGAGCAGATACGCGCGACTATCGAATCATTAGGTGGCGAAATCCGCTTCCAAAGCAGGGTTGAAGACATCATAATTGATAACGAACAGGTTCGCGGCGTGGTACTCGCCAGCGGCGAAACCATTGATACGAATCATGTGTTACTGGCGATCGGGCATAGCGCGCGTGACACTTTCAAAATGCTTTATGATCGCGGCGTTTATATTGAAGCCAAACCTTTTTCCATCGGTTTTCGCATAGAACATCCGCAGTCATTAATCGACACTTGCAGATGGGGCGACAATGCAGGTCATCCGTTATTGGGCGCTGCCGACTATAAGCTGGTACATCACTGTAGCAACGGACGCTCTGTGTACAGCTTTTGCATGTGTCCCGGCGGAACTGTCGTGGCCGCCACGTCTGAACCGGGACATGTGGTCACCAATGGCATGAGCCAATACTCGCGCAACGAGCGTAATGCCAACAGCGGCATTGTCGTCGGCATTACGCCTGACGATTATCCCGGCCATCCTTTAGCAGGCATCGATTTTCAACGCCGTCTGGAAGCTGCCGCCTTTAAGTTAGGGGGGGAAACCTATGAGGCACCGGGGCAACTGGTTGGCGATTTTCTCGCAAAACGCCCTTCTTCGGCACTGGGCACAGTACAGCCTTCCTACACGCCGGGCGTTCATTTATGCGACCTTAGCTCGGCTTTACCGGATTACGCCATCACTGCGATACGCGAAGCCATTCCCGCGTTTGATAAAAAGATAAAGGGCTTTGCGATGAAGGATGCGGTATTAACGGGCGTTGAAACCCGCACCTCATCGCCTATTCGCATCAAGCGCAACGAGTCTTATCAAAGCATGAATATCAAAGGGCTATACCCGGCAGGAGAAGGTGCGGGCTATGCGGGCGGAATTCTTTCTGCGGCTGTGGATGGCATCAAAGTTGCCGAGGCGTTGGCTTTGGATATAAACAAATAAACACCCTATATGCGTCATGAAGAATATACAGGAGCGGCTTGCGCTAAAGCCACTCCTGCAATCCGAAGTTATCTAACCCTGACTCATTTCGAGCGTTTAGTCGTATTAAATACAAACGACGCAACAACACCCCGGTTATCGAATTTAATAACCAGATCTTCAGTACTGCCGTCACTAAACAAGCTGTAATAGTAGTTACCGTAAGTCCATGTTTTCATGCCGTTATCGAGCCCAGTTCTCCAGGGAGCCCCAAACGTGGTGTAGATATCATTCTGGGTGGTTTCCCCTATCTTGATAGTTGAAACCTGGCCTGCCGGGAACTCATGGCCCACCGTAGCGCATCCTGAACTCAACAGGACTATCATCATAGCCAGACCGCAAAACATTTTCCGTAGCAACCCGGCAAAATGTACTGAACAAAGAAAATCAATTTTCATTTTTACTCGCCATCTAATTAAAAAATAGTGTGATATTTAATATATCACTGTTACCTGTTACTTTATTGATTCGCACTTTTTAGCCAACTTTCAAAGAACTGTCTTTCAGGCAATGGTTTGCTGAAATAATAGCCTTGATAACACAAGCATCCATTCTGCTTTAAAAACTCCAGCTCCATTTTTGATTCAACACCTTCCGCAACAACACCCAGATTCATATGCCGGGCTATCGCAATAATGGTACCTACAAAAACAGCATCATCTTCATTTTTAGTAATATCCTCAACAAAGGATTTATCAATTTTTAACTGATCCACCGGTAAATGTTTTAAATAGCTCAATGATGAGTATCCCGTACCAAAATCATCTATTGAAAAGGTATAACCCAACATTTTCAACTGCCTGATCTTATCAATCGCGGCATGGACATCATTCATCAACAGCCCTTCGGTAAACTCCAGCATGATTCTTGACGGGCTTATCTGATATTGTTTAACAAGCCTGCCCAGTATGCTCATAAAATCACTATGATAGAACTGCCTGGGACTAATATTAATCGCCAAATGAGGTAAATGTACCTGCTGCTTATCCCATTGCCTTAGATGAATGAATGACTGTTCAAGCACCCACGTACCTACGGCCTGAATCAACCCGCACTCTTCCGCAATAGGAATAAACTTATCGGGTGGAATAAAGCCCTTTATCGGGTGGTTCCAGCGAATCAACGCTTCTGCCCCTATAAGCTTGCCGTGATAATCAACCTGCGGCTGATAATACAAAGACAGCTGCCCCTCATCCAGAGCGTGCCGCAGCTCTTTTTCAATCAGCATTCTTTCCATAACCGCTTCCTGCATACTGTGCTGAAAGAATTGCAACATATTACGGCCACTTTCCTTAGCGCGATACATTGCCGTACCGGCCTGTTTAAGCAAGTCGTCAGGCATGCCGAAGTGCTCGGAAAACATTGCAATACCGATACTGGAAGAAACATACAGCTTGTGGTTCATTACCGAATAAACCTGGCAAATGGCCTGTTGCAATTTTTCCGCAATATGCCGAGCTTCATTGCAAGCCAGCTCTATGTGCTCGCTAAGTTCTGTCAAAATAACAATAAATTCATCGCTACTGATACGAGCGACGGTATCGCAATCCCTGACACCTATTTTTAATCGATAGGCGACTTCCACAAGAATTCTGTCCCCGGCCGAATGCCCGAGAGTTTCATTAATATTCTTGAAATGATCAAGATCAATAAAAAATAACGCGCCATTCTTTCCCGATCTTCCGGTAATCACCAATTCCTGAGCCAATCGATCATTTAATAAACGACGATTAGGCAATTCGGTTAAAGGATCATAAAAAGCCAGACGTCTAATTTCTTCTTCATCATTTTTTAACTGACTGATATCACTAAAAATAGCGGCGTAATTACTGATCTCATTCGTTTCATCATCCCGGATTTCGGTAATGGTCAATAATTCGGGATAAATTTCACCATTTTTGCGCCGATTCCAAATTTCGCCTTGCCAGAAGCCATGTTTGTTAATCTTTTCCCACATAGCCTGATAAAACTTTTTATCATGCCGCCCCGAACTGATAATTGCGGGCGTCTTACCGATAACTTCCTCTTCCGTGTAGCCGGTAATATTGGTAAAGCCGGCATTGCATGTTTGGATGACCACGTATTTATCGGTGGTAATAACACCCTCCTGGGTGTTATCAATAATCTTTTTCGCCAGGCAAAGACTCTTTAACGACTCTTTTAACAATGCGTCCCTAGTCGCCAGCGATTCTTTAAGCTCTTCAACATAGGTGCTGCGAAACCCCGCCAAGATGTCGGTCAGGTTAATAATGCCTATTAAGTTATTTTTATTATCGACGACGCCGAGGTGACGAAAACCGTTCCTGAGCATAATTTTCTTGGCTTGATAAAGACTCTCGTGCTCATTAACGGTAACAAGACTCCTGCTGGCATAATCGGCAACGACCGGGTTTAGCGTTAAAGAAGCCAGCGTCTTGACCACATCCCGCTCAGTCAAAATGCCGATGGACTCATCCGGAAATTCGACACCCAGCGCATCCGAAAGCGAAGAGTACATAAGCCTGCTCGCTTGTGCCATGCTTTGCGTTGATTTGATAATCGGCGGACTGGGCTTTAATACACTGCCCACTGTTTTTAAAACCAGGAAAAATTCAAAATTATGTTTTTTAATGACATCAGTTTGAGAAATAATGCCTCGCTGCTTGCCCTGATCATCGGTTACAACATAATGACGTACACCGTCTTTCTTAAATTTAAGCGAAACTTCCTCTAAACTTGCATTTTCATTAACACAGAGAACAGGACTGCTCATACCTTCTGACACAGGCGTGGAACGCGCATCAGGCGACGAAAAGTCAAATTTCAATACATCTCTTTCTGTCCAGATACCAATGATTTCATCGTCCACTACAATCAAAATAGCACTACATTCCCGTTCCGCCATTTTGACAGCGGCATTATGCATCGTCTCGTTGGGTAAGCAGGTCAACAAGGTGGTTTGGGTAATATCCTTAATCGAAATGGCATTTAAATCAAAATTGCTCATGTATCCTCTCTGTGTAGCATTAGCCCGCGGATAATATCATCAAGCGGCTGTTAACTAAAATTTAGCCCCCATTACAACGCCGGATAATCCCAAATGACATCAAGGGTAAAGCAACCCGAAAACCATCATAATTAATCGCCTATACGCTGGGTTTCTCTACCGTTCTATTCATCCCACACATTTCACCGTTTGCCTAAAAACCTGCCCCATCCTCAATAAATCCTAAGCAAATCTGGCATTAAAAGCCTGTTCAAATTAAAATAACTAACTTATTACTTATTGCGCGCATTCAATAAACATAGCGCGACCTTCAAACCTGACGGACTTTTAATGACTGATTATAAACTGACACACCTTAAACAACTGGAAGCTGAAAGCATTCATATTATTCGTGAAGTTGCAGCCGAATTTGAACGTCCGGTGATGTTGTATTCCGTCGGCAAAGACTCTGCCGTCATGTTGCATTTGACCATGAAAGCCTTTTATCCTGGTAAACCGCCATTCCCGTTGCTGCATGTGGACACTACCTGGAAGTTCAAGGAAATGATCGAGTTTCGCGACAAAATGGTCAAACAACTGGGTCTTGAGTTGCTGATTCATATCAATCCGGAAGGCATAGAACAGGGCATTGGGCCGTTTACGCACGGCAGTAAAAAACATACCGACGTGATGAAAACCGATGGCCTCAAGCAAGCTCTGGATAAATACCAATTCGATGCGGCTTTCGGCGGCGCGCGGCGTGATGAAGAAAAATCACGCGCCAAGGAACGAGTCTATTCGTTCCGCGATAAAAATCATCGCTGGGACCCGAAAAATCAGCGTCCTGAATTATGGAATATCTACAACGGCAAAATAGATAAGGGCGAAAGCATCCGGGTATTTCCGCTATCCAACTGGACCGAGCTGGACATCTGGCAATACATCCACCTGGAAAACATTCCGATCGTTCCTTTGTA
Source organism: Methylobacter sp. (assembly GCF_036845245.1). Taxonomy (NCBI): domain Bacteria; kingdom Pseudomonadati; phylum Pseudomonadota; class Gammaproteobacteria; order Methylococcales; family Methylococcaceae; genus Methylobacter; species Methylobacter sp. Next base: position 14,444 of record NZ_DAIUEH010000007.1, on the reverse strand, counting down.
TTTTGCCAAAGAACGCCCTGTCGTTAACCGCGACGGCATGTTAATCATGGTCGACGACGAACGCATGCCGATCGGCCCCGATGAAAAAATTGAAATGAAAATGGTGCGTTTCCGTACCTTGGGCTGTTATCCGTTAACCGGCGCAGTTGAATCGACCGCAACGACGTTGCCGGAAATCATTCAGGAAATGCTGTTAACCACAACCTCCGAACGTCAAGGACGATTGATAGACCACGATCAATCCGGTTCCATGGAGCAGAAAAAGCGTGAAGGCTATTTCTAATAACGCTTGTCACTGCAACTCATAACAGGAATCCAGAGAAAATTATGTCCCACCAATCCGACTTAATCAGTACCGATATAGACGCGTATTTAGCGCAACATGAACGCAAGGAATTATTGCGCTTTTTAACCTGCGGCAATGTCGATGACGGCAAAAGTACGTTGATCGGCCGCTTGCTGCACGACTCCAAAATGATCTATGAAGATCAACTGGCCGCCGTTCAGGCCGACAGCGTTAAATCAGGCACCACCGGTGCGGGCAAAATAGATTTGGCCTTGCTGGTTGACGGCCTGCAAGCCGAACGCGAACAAGGCATCACCATTGACGTGGCCTATCGTTATTTTTCCACCGCCACGCGTAAATTCATTATTGCCGATACGCCGGGGCACGAGCAGTACACCCGTAACATGGCGACCGGCGCGTCAACCTGCGATTTAGCGATTATCCTGATCGACGCCCGCTACGGCGTGCAAACCCAGACTAAACGGCACAGCTTTATCGCTTCGTTGCTGGGCATTCATCATATTATCGTCGCGGTCAATAAAATGGATTTGGTCGATTACAGCGAGGCCACTTTTAATAAAATAAAGCAGGATTATCTGGATTTCACCCAAACTCTGGCTTTACAGGACATCACCTTTATCCCTATGTCGGCACTGGACGGCGATAACGTGGTCAACCCCAGCGCGCATATGCCCTGGTTTACCGGCCAGCCGTTAATGGAAGCGCTGAACAGCATTGAAATCGCCAATGACCGCAATTTCAGCGACGCGCGTTTTCCGGTTCAATACGTGAACCGCCCCAACCTCGACTTTCGCGGTTTTTGCGGCACGGTCGCTTCCGGCATTTTCAAAAAAGGCGACAGGATCACCGCCATGCCCTCAGGTAAAAGCAGTAACATCAAAGCCATCGTGACTTACGACGGCGAGCTGGAACAGGCCTTTTCGCCGATGGCCGTCACCTTAACGATGGAAGATGAGATCGATATTAGCCGCGGCGATATGATTGTCGGCGCCGAACAAGCAGCGGCAACCGTCTCGGACAAATTCAAAGCCACCATCGTCTGGATGGCTGAAAATGCGCTGGCACCGGGTCGGCAGTACATTATCAAACTGGCGACCCGCAGCGTGTCGGGTTCAGTATCGCTGATTCACCATAGAATCGACGTCAACACCCTGGAACACCACGACGCTACCGAACTGCAATTGAATGAAATCGGTTCCTGCACGGTTTCAGTCAACGCGCCGGTGGTTTTCGATGCTTACATTACCCATAAAGGCACAGGCTCATTCATTATCATAGACCGCCTGAGCAACGGTACCGTCGGCGCGGGCATGATTACCGGCAGCACCGATGAAGAAAGCCTGCAACCGGTCAGCCCTGAAGAGCGCGCCGCGCGCTTTAGTCAAACAGCTACAGCGATTGCTTTAACCGGTTCGAACAGCAAAGAAATCGCTTATCAACTGGAACGGAAATTATTTGATAACGGTCATGCATCGACGGTCTTAGAAACACAAAATGCGTCGCTAATCGCAGCAATCAAGACTGCCGGACTGATCGGTTTATGCGTCAATTGCAGCACCGACTTGGCAGACATTAGCTTTGATAGCGATACATTGGCTATTGATGATATTTACAGCTCATTAAAGGATCAAAAGATTATTTATTGATACACGAAACAACGGCAAGAGCGGGAAACCGCTCCTGCCTATAAATACATTTATTTTTAGCGAGAAAATCGCTTCATTGATATAAAAATGTAAGATGAAAATAGTGTAATCCATCCATCAACCCACGTTACAAGCCTGAAAGTTACTACACAATGAAAAATTCGGAATTCTCAAAAATAAGAGCTTCAGGCGTAGGCTATTTGATTAACAGCATCCAGACATTATTTGTCGGCATGTTAAGGGTCTGGACGATTCCTATTGTAATAATGCTGAGCTTCTGTACGGGATTCACCACCTACTACGGCTTATCTCATTTCATCACCTCCTGGATTGCACTGATTATCACCATTGCGATTCAATCAATTATTGTTATTAGCTCGCTGGAACTTGCCGGCATTCACTGGCGTGCCAACCGGATGCGCTATTTTTCCGTTGTCTGCTCCCTGCTGGTTGCGATGAGCGCTTCGATTTCATTCTCATACTTCAAATTTTATGAGATTTCCCAACAGGACAATCTGCACATCAGCCGTTTAAATAAAATCAGGTTGGATGTAAAAACTTATATCGACCGGGTTTCAGCCATCAAAGGCGAGGTTTTAAAGCAACAGCGCACCGACTTAGAAAAAGCGTCGCTCGATGTACAGCAAGCGTATTTTGGCACCCATGCGCAAATTGCCGAAGGCTACAAGAAGCAAGTCGGCGAAGGCCCTTTTTGGAAGCATTACAACCAGATTTATCTGGAGAAAAAAGAGCAGCAGGCTAAATTCGAACATGATTTTTCTGAATTGGACAAAGATATTCAAAAACTGCAAGTCAGCATCAATGCACTGGATGTCGCAACGAATATTGAAGACGCCTATTCCCAGATGCTGGAGAACTTCCAGAATGTGCAACTAAAGATCAACCTACTATCAGGCAATATCGGTCAATCCTTACCGGAAGCACCGTTATTGACGACTTACAAACAATTTACCGCCGATATCCAGCCTTCATTCGCCATGTGGTCGGATGCGAATTTCTCGTTATTCGCTTTTGTTTGCGCGGCAATGGCCGACTTTTTCACCGTTTTGTTGTCATACCGCCTCGAATTCACCGCACCCGGCCCATTGACTGCCAAGGAAGAAGATCTGGTTTTCGAATGCTTACGGCAATTCACCGAGTTCCGGATCAACAAAAACGACGAACTTGAAATGTCCATCGAGAAGACCGAAATGGAACGGGTAAAACGATACTCCGACTGGTCGAGAATGTTTGCCGTCGGCTTATTATTAAGCCGGGGATTTTTAAGAAAAATCGACGATAAAACCGTCGAATTCGCGCCTAACCTTTATCCGTTGATTGCCGAAAAAATGGGTGACAAGATCAATCGATTAAAAGCCGAATCCACCATGACCGGACGAGCGGATACTAATGAATAATTCCAGAACTGAAATCGACAAATGGTTTATTGAAGGCTCGTTAGCCGACGACGATCTCACTATTCCGGAAGTATGGGAACCCATTTTTGACGCGGATCGCCATCTAGTCCATACCAAAATCGGCCCATACTGGAATTTATTCTTGCGTCCGGAAGGCTTTGTTAAGCGCTTCTATCATCATATTCACCCGCTACCGATTGAAAACTGGCTGGTTACCCAACAAATTAAACTTTACGACGGTTTTTGCAAAATCGATGTAACCCTGGATATTCGGTTTCAGGCCTCGTTGAAATACGCGCTTGGCAATATCGACATCTTGTCCGGCATTAATCTGCATATAAAAAAAACCTATAAAGATTTACTTATCAACCTGATAAATAAAGAGCTGGCTAATTTATCGGATGGCTCATGGGTACAAACCGGCGTCAGCGATATTGAAAAGAAAATATCTTTAGCCGTTAGTGAAATGTTGATATTGCAACATATTCAATCGCAAACGCACTGCACATTAAAACCTTCGTTTGAAGACTTCCCCGATGTGCAACTGTCCCAGGAAAGCGTTTATTTATGCGTTCTTAAAAAAAGTTTTGAGTTTAATGATACCAAAAGAGAGGAATTATTTCGTCAGGAACAAGAGCTCGAAAAACAAAAGCTGGAACATAAACAAAAGCTGCTCGATCAATTAAATTTCGACGCTGAACTGGAACGCTTGAAACAAGCGCAAGAAGCTTTAAATACAAAGCTTTTGCTGGAAGAAAAAGAAAGACAGCTGCTTGAACAATTTGAAATTGAAAAGCGTATCCATACCGAAAAAGTCAAACATGATAATGCCTTAAAGGAAATTACGCTGGAAGCTGAGCTTCAGGAACAACAAAAACACGAAGCCAGCCTCAGACTTGCAGAACAAAAAACGCACACGGAATTGCTGGCGCACCAAGCCAAGTTAAAAGAAAAAGAACTGGAAGCCGATATCGCCAAATTTGAAAACCAGCAGGCCCGATGGAGAGAAGCCAAAGATAAGATCCACGCTCAACAGATCGCCTTTGAGCGGCGCCAAAAACAGCTGGAGTTTGATACCGATGTAGAGAACCAGAAACATCGGGAACAGCAGCGTCTGGAGATGCAACAAGAAAGTTATGCAAAAAGAAAAGAAGCCGATGTTTATCTTCGCAGAGAAATCGAATTACTGGCCCTTGAAAAACAACGTATGGAACTGCAATTAGCGATAAAGGATGCAAAAAAACAAGCGGAAGACAATAAACCTCTGGCAAAGAACTAGCCAAATGGTTGCTGGATGGGCAAAAGCCAAGCCCATCAATTCAGCTTCCAAACAGGAAAACTTGCGTCTGCACACATTGACGTTTGTGTGACGGGCTGGATTTTATATATCCATGACCAGCATCGGAATGCCGTAAGTTAAAACAAAATAGCTAAACGCTAAGATAACGCTGACGCTCATTTTGTATGAAAACAGTTGTCGCAAGATATAACTGACGATCGCCAAATACCATCCCACCAATAATACGGCCAAGCTGATCGATATCTCTTCCCGGTATTCCTCCTTGTTCATCACCATTATAAAATCCAGCGCTTCGGCGGCAATTGCGAGCGTCATAATAAAATTTTCGCAAACAAAAATAGCTGTAAAAAGTTGATTGAAATGCTGCCATTTTTTGATGACAAGCAATAATACGGCGATAGATGAAAACGCCATAATTGTTCGCAATGAAACTTCCAGCGTGCCATCGGCAGGATCGGCAATCAAGCCCTCAACAATAATCCCTGAAATAAGATAAAACACCACTGTTTTCCACATGAATGATTTTGGAGGGACTAAATCAGCGGGGTTATTCACGAACCAGCAGAGCGAAAGGTATTTGATTAATAAACTCATGGTAAAGATCTTTGTACTTGAAAAAAGCGTAAATATTCCAGGTTTCGTCTGACAAACTCTTATCGCGGCTGCCAAAATAGCAATGAAGCCTATAAACCTGGAAAAACCATCTCGTCCACGAAAACCACAAAAAGCACGAAAATATCTAAAAAAATACCAAGTCTCAGATTATTATCCAGATGAATGGCTAAATATTTCGTGCGCCTAAAGTGCCTACTGTTAGCGTTCTACTACACACTGACCATGGCGCTTAACTTTTGTTTTTCGTGGATAAACCGGTTTTTAAATTAAATATTAAAGGGTTAATTTCTTACCACTGGGACTCGCCGGTTTCAGGGTCGTACATTTCATGAACAATCTTATGCCGGTTGGCAATTAACTCTTCAATGCCGGGTGAATTACTCATCGCACGGGAAATAGCTAATTTCATCGCTTCATAATTTGTGCGATACAAATCTTTACGATCCAAATCGGGATTCGTAGCACATTCAGGAGCAATCCAAAGCATTGCAATAATACATAAATCATTAGCCTGATCGGCAGGGATAACACCGTCAATAACACTATCAAGAACCGCATCCGCTACCGCTGACTGCACGGGACCGCCAAACAGATTGACGTATTCGGTGGATTTGATGGTGACCTTGGGAACTATTATCGTCGCAGGCTTTACTTGCTGATTACAGGCTCGAATAGCGAACATACGGGTATGTCCTGCGGTTTGTCCCATCAGATTGGCGAAAGCGTTACCGGCCGGTCCTTTGACACTGCCTATCAATATCTCGGGCATGGCGTCTGTGCCTTGACCGTCGCTGGAAAATACCGTCGCTTCTCCGGTCCTGAACCAAATTGTATCCGACATTACATACCCCCAAAAAAAGTAAGAAAAAAACCGGCATTTTATGACGGATGAAGCCGGAGGCGCAAGGCCAATACTAAGACCGAGCTTACATTGCCGTTCAATAAGACGCGCCACATTCTATGATAAAATAGATTTTACTCACCCAAACAGATTTACATCTCTTTACTTAATGTCACTAAAGCTATTACCGCTGCTTTCTACGACGCTGCTTTATGTGTTGTATTACCTGATCAGCACCTTCAAATTTGATGTGCAAATATTGACCGCATCGATACCTTACGATTATCTGCTGCAACTGGTAGTCGCTTACGTGCTTTATGCATTATCGAAGCGGATATGGATTTTTCTGGTGATTCATGCCTTGCTGATGGGGCTGTTGTATGTGGGTAATGCAGTAAAAATATCGTTTTTTGGCGGACCGATTATGCCGGATGACGTTTTCGCGCTGCAATCGCTACTTTTGATACTCGATGGCTGGCGTTTTTTTGCTGCCGCGATACCGCTAGCCGCCATTGCCAGTCTGTTGTTATACAACTTCACCATGCGCCATTGGAGCTCTTATCTGGCCAGCCTGACTATCATTTTGCTCGGCATCACTGTCGTTTACAAACCCGCGACCATACTGGATCCTTTGGATGGCTACTTTGGCAACTCGGTATGGGATCAACGCTCCAATTACGTATGGCGCGGCGCAACGTTATACTCGTTATTGGAAAGCGCTCGCCATTTTGCCGCAGCCGAAATCATTCCCGACGCCGATATGGCTCAAGAAGCGGCCGACAAATTACTGACTGCCCATCGCACCGGTTCCATCGACAACTGTTCCATGCCTGGCTCAACTTCCTGTATCGATCCAATGGTACCGGTCACGACACCTCCACTGACAGTCTCATCTGAAAATGAGTCTGGCGCCAAAACGTTTACACCGCGTAACATCCATATCGTATTGCTGGAATCTTTCTGGGATCCCAGTGTGCTGAAAAAAGCAAAGTTTAAACCTTACCCGTTTTCGCCCGAGTTTCGCGAGCTGTGGAAGAGCGCCGGATACTCGCATGCGCTGGCTCCAGTGTTTGGAGGCTTTACCGCCAATTCCGAGTTTGAGGTATTGTGCGGCTTCCCGGTAGTAAGGGATACGGTCAAATTCGAGCGCCAGTTACTAAACGATGTGCCTTGTTTGCCGCACCTTCTTGCCGACAAAGGCTATCGCACCATTTCCTCGCACCCGAATGTGCCTGTATTCTGGAACCGTGTTAATGCTTATAAGCGCATGGGCTTTCAGACTTACTGGTCGTTAGGGGATTTTGTCCAGGATGACATGAATCAGGAATTCATGTCCGACAGCACGTTATACCGCCAAGTAATGGAGAAAATATCCGGATCGCTGGATGCCAAGCAACCGGTCCTGGATTATATCGTGACCTATTTCGGACATTGGAATTACCCGTTAAGCGAAAGCCGTCCCAATAAAATCAGCTCATCGTCCCAAATTGAGGAAGTGTCGGCCTACGCCAATACGGTTTATTATAAGTCGCGGGAATTGATGGCCTTTATCAACGAAATGCGCAAGCGGGACCCGGAAGGCATTATCGTGGTTTTCGGCGATCATCTGCCTTTTTTAGGCGAGAACTTTGCCGGCTATGTCGAATCAGAGGTGCTGACGGCCAATCGGAGCGACTTTTCGCCAACTATGTTCAAAGCCTATGTCAGCACGCCAATGCTTATTATCGACGGTAAACGCGGACCGGTTAAGTTTGGCAGCCTGCCGCTTTATCAAGTGCCCAAGCTGTTGCTCGACCTGCTTAACTTCAATGAACCGAGTATCATGGATTACACCGCACCTTTGCCCAATGTACGAGTAAGGCCATTGCCGGGCATGCATTTTAATTTGCTGGCTGATGGAACTGTTGATATGTGCAAAGAGCCGCCCTATTCGGAAGCTTGCCAGTTATCTTCGCGTTGGCTGGAGGATATATCGAGAGTCAGCAATGATATATTCATGGGACGTCAGTTTACCCGTCCCAAATACATCCCCGAAAAACAGCCTGAGCCATTGCCGACAGAGGCTGCAGTTTCGCAAGCGATTATTGGGGAGAACTGAATCCGCATTAATTATTGGTGTAGTGTGTGCGATATAAACCGATCTACTGGAGAAAATTCATGCATAAAAATTTTATAGCGACCGTTTTTGGTATATTGCTGCTGTTTGCTGGAAACAGCGTGGCCGATCAACTCAGCATCCCTTTGCAGATTGATTACAGTCTTATTAAAAAAGTGCTGATATCGCAATTGTATACCGGCAAAAATAATAGCGCAGAACTGTGGAACGACCGTCAGGGATGCAGTTATTTAAGGCTTTCCAATCCCGAAGTTAACGGCAAAAGCGGCCAAATCCAGCTGTTAAACGAAGTTCAGGTGCGCTTCGGAACCGGTTTGGGCGGACAATGTGTAACGGTTCTGGAATGGGCAGGCGTATTGGAGACTTTTCAGCAGCCGACGCTCGATTCCGGGCATTCCGTACTGAGCTTTCCAATCACCAGCGCAACCGCCTACGATCATGAAGGTCATCATCTGACCATCACTAAGCTTCAGGATTTGATCAAACGCTTTGCCGAACCCAAACTTGCCTCAGTAAAAATCGATTTAAACGAATCCCGAAACAATATCGAGCAAACGCTGGCGCATTTTTTACCCAAGGATAATGCGGCCGAAGTCAAAGAGATACTCAAATCGCTCAGATTCAGCGACATCAATGCCGGAGACAACGGTATCGGCATCAAGCTTGATCTCAATGCACCGGCCAAAAGAGCTATCGAAAAACCTGTTCCAGCCTTTAGCGAAGCCGAACAAAAACAATGGCAAGCCGCTTGGCAACAATGGGATACGTTTTTGAGCACAGCCATTAAACAGGCATCTGAAGACACAAAGTCGCCGGAACTGCGCGAAACCCTGATGGAAATTTTAATGAATTCCCGAGAAGCTTTTCAGGCCGGCTTAAAAGAACATGACGCGGACAACGACCCGGTGCGGGTATTTTTTACCGATACCTGGGAACGCCTGGCACCGGTATTAAAAGTCATAGCCAAAGAATTACCCGCCATCCAAGGTTTACGTTATATAACTTTCATAGCGGCGACCGACGTGATTTATGAACTTGAAAGATTAGGCGCACCGTTTGGCCTGGATATTTCATCCGATGGACTGCGCACGTTAGCGCGCATGCTAATAGCGGGCAAGCAGCAGCAAGCGCTGTAACACAAGTTAAACAACGATATAAACCGATGATTGCAATCAAAATCCATTTTAAACGCCGTCAAAAAACATCATCCGTCAGAAAATATCCGGCATCTGCGATCATGCTGAACGGTTTTATACTGTGCCTGTCGACCGGAGCAATAGCCGACGAAGCTTCCGCTCCTGCTAACGATCCTCTTTCGTTAACGCCCATGACTGTTTACGATGACCAGGTTTATCCCCAATTAATTGAGCCGCCGCGCATGCTTAATCAATTAAACCAGAATGAGCTACAGGCCACCGGCATGCCTAACCTTAACGGCGTACTGAGAAGCCAAGGCGGCTTAATGCTAAACCAGGGCAGCGGACAGATGCCGACCGGCATCAATTTGCGCGGTGGCGGCGGTGGGGGCCAAGGTTTGGTCACTTTGGATGGCGTCCCCTTATTTGCTAATTTCGCCGGTTTTTACTCATTGAGTCACTATGCACTGGATGCTTTAGATCGGGTAACGATAACCCGGGGTTCAGGCGGCGAACGACATGGCAGCCGTACACTCGGAGGCGCCATTCACTTGCAAACCCGGCACATGCAGGAAAAGGATAATTTTTTGCACGTTGAAGGAGGGAGTTATGACACCGTGCGCAGCGTTGCCGGCAGCGGCTTGACGACCCAAGCGGGTGATTTCTCGGCGGTGGTGGGGCGAAGCGACGTTTTTAATGCTATCAGTCAGTCACCAAACGGCACGGAGCGTGATGATTTCGGTATGACCCATGCCTCAGGTAATTGGTTTAAAGAATTCAGCCGGGGCGGCTTGGATGCGTCAGTCTATTTTGTGCGCACCGATGAAGATATCGACGGCCCCGGTTTGATATTACCCTCGCGTACAATACGCTGGGTGGACGATAAACGGGGTAAATTGTCGGATGAAACCTGGGTAGCTCAATTGCACGGTCAATATGATTTGACGTCCTATTGGAATAGTTCGCTGCAATTGGGTTTCACTCAAGATCGACAAAAAATGACTTCAGCTTTAATCAGCCCGTTTTCGCTTACCAGCCAGCTATTCCTATTGGACTGGAGAAACACCCACCGCTTGCCGCTGAGCACAAATAATCAGGATCAGGCATTGCTGGTATGGGGAGTTAATACTCAACAACAGCAGGCGTTGGGTTTGCCGGTTTCGCAAACAGTGGTCAGCCCCAATGTGCGGGGGGAATTGGTCATGGGAGCTTGGCAATGGAGCGCCGATGCGCGTTTCGATAAAGGCGATACATATGGCGATCATCAGGTATTTTCGTTGGGCGCAAACCGGGTATTGCCGAAAAACATGAATATATGGGCTAACGGCGGCACCGGTTATCGCCAGCCCGGTGTCAGCGAATTAATGCATCCTGTATTCGGCAATCCGACCTTGCAGGGAGAGCATAATGCCGGTGGCGAAATCGGCTGGGGTTGGCACCCCGCGCCCGAGAGCCAAGTCAAGGTGAGCGGTTATTATCAAAATTATCGGCAAATGATTACCATGCAGTTGAACTCGACCACCGGCATATCCAAGGCGACTAATATACAGGAAGCGGATGTCTGGGGAGCGGAAATGCAATCGCAACATCGTTGGAACAGCGTCTGGGCAAGCGGTTTAAATTACAGCTATATGTCTGCCAAAAATTCAGTTACGCATTTACTGGTGCCCACTCGGCCCGAGCACCAAAGTATATTCTGGAATGAAGTGAACTTGTTGCAGCCGTTAACGTTTCGGCTGGAGCTAACTGTTCATAGCGGTTATTGGTTTGATGCCGCCAATAGACTCAGGGCCAAAAGCGCTCCCCGCATTAATACCCAGCTAAAATATCAGTTAACGCAAAAAACGGATGTGTATTTACGCGGCGAAAACATCACCGATGAACGCACCCCCGAGATTTACGACTTTAATTTTAACGGTGCGGCATTTTATGTAGGATTTCGTACCGGTTTTTAGCCTGCGACTGTCCCGGTTGCATTTACAAGACTGATAACTTATCTGATCGTCGCCATTGCTTTGCGTTAACGGTTCGTAGGCATCCTAATCTTAACGGGCCACGCCTATTGCCTCCTCGCCTGCCTAGTTTTCTTTACCGGTTTTTCTAGGGAAGCGCTGCTTAAATCCTTCGACAGGCTCAAGACGAACGGTAAACTGTTGATTCCGTTCGCGGTAAGCTTTGTCGAACCCTGAGCGGAATTGATTTGTTCAGCGCTTCCCTAACGGCAATGCTGCCGACTCAAGCCCCCTATTCAGCCTTTATCTATGCTGCGCAGCTTTTCCATCACTCAAAAATAGCCGCTTCAAGATTTTTGCTGGAAATCAATCCTTTCAAAATCGATTTATTCTTAATACCGCCAAACCGGGTACCCGCCAAGTTAGCCCCGGTAAAATCGGCATCTTCCAATTTGCTTTCGGATAAATCCGCTCCGGAAAGATCGGCATCGGTTAAATCGGCCCCGGAAAGATCAACGCCGAATAACACTGTGTTTTTCAGCACACTCCCGGAAAGATTGGCATGGCGCATTAAAGCACGGTTAAGGTTGGCATCGGACAGATTGGCGCCCGATAAATCGACATTATTCAAGCTGACCCGCATTAAACCCATGGGCTGATTCTTCATATCAACGCCCCAATTGGCATTAGACAGATTGGCATGGCTAAGGTTGGCCCGATCCAAATTGGCAATAAAACGGCTACCGGCCAGATTGGCGCCGCTCAAATTAGCGCCGCCCATATGCACGCCAAAAATGCTGGCGTTGGACAGATTAGCGCCGGAAAGATTGATTTTGGTCATTACCGTTAAATCAAGATTCAGGCCGGATAAATCACTATTGCTTAAATTGGTATTACGTAAATCAGAACCCCACAGGTCGGCATTCCTGAAATCCAGTCCGGATAGATCCAGCCCCCTAAGATCTTTTCTGCGCAGCTTTGCAAGGTGCCCCTTATCCGCCTTGGCGAGATGCTGTTGCACTGCCGACCGGCTAAGGTCGGCCGCCGATACCGACAAACTAAACAATGCGGCTAACAAGCCCAGACCGTAAAAACGGATTTTCATGTGTATTCCTCCTGGTGGATACAGGTAATCAGATTAAAATTGAAATAGTCGGTAGAACTTTATCGACAGTTCAACGCTATTGCAACTAGGGAATGGAAATTGTTGGCTTTACTGCGGCTCAACATGGTATGAGAAAAGCGGCTTAACGCTTATGGTGAAGTTGAAAACGGGGGTATTACTTTTAACTTACGGCCTGTAGATCGGGAATACTGTTAATACCTGATCTACAGGGCTGGAACCGATGTCCGGTTGCCGGATTATTTCAGCAACCGGGACCGTTGAGGCATGTCCCTGTGGCATGAATATACTTACCGCAATCTGGAAATTGCCCCCGGAGGTTGGCCTTAGCTTGATTCTTCGCACTAGTGCAATCATCGTGCTTGCAACCAGGAGCTCTGGCCGTGCTGGAACTACCCACTGGGCAGACTTTTTGATTGTTGTTGGCCCCGATTGTGGCCGTACCTTCTTGCCATTTTTCTTTGGCGAGCAAAGGCTGGCTAAGGCCTAAGCCCAGGGTCAGCAATAAACCGATAACAGAAAGACGACGTTTCATTATTTTTCTCATTTTTCTTTTCCTAAAATTTAAATTGGTTGTACAAGCGGGTTACCTAACTGCGAATCAGCTTAAACTACATATCTAAAGCGGATTTATGTTGTGCCTGTTAATGAAAAAACCAATTGATACAGGTCTTTTTGTTGCGCCTGCTCAAACTCGTAGTTCTCCGAATTTAATCGCCAGTTGGTAATTACACTGTAGCCGCCTTTAGTATATCCATCATAGGCGTTCTTGGCCGTTTGATGCCCATTGCCATCGGGACCGGAAGGACCGTCAGCTTCAAATTTTGCACCGTAAGCCAATAAATTCTGGTGAACTCCCGCCTGCGTAAACTCACTCGGAATGGTGAACCCTGAATATAACTGAAGATTAACGAAATCCATGTTGTTGTTAACAGCCCCGGCATCCAGATTTCCTACTTCAGCGGGAGAGAGCGTCAGGTAATAATGCTTATCAGTTTGTTGTTTAAACTGGGCGCCTATCGCATTGACCAGGAGTTCGAATTGGTTTTGCGTGGTTTGATCGGAAATGGGTGACTCCCAGTCGATATCAAAACCATCCAAGTCAAAACTCTTCAGATAATCCATCAGATTACCGGCAAAGTTTTCAGCATTCTGGTTGGGTGAATAGCCAGAATTCAAGAATATATTCGAAAGCAGGCTGCCATCGCCCCAATTCAGCGTAACCGCGATTTTAATATCCGGATTATTTTTCCGGGCATCCCTGATTATATAGTTCATGTAATCTTGGTTGGTCAACCCCAAGGGATGTGCCGAAGCGCCGACTTCAATAGTGTATGAGGAGCCATTACCGACAGGGGTCGTATCAGGGCCGGTAGGGACGGTGGTTACAAAGCAAAGGTACAGAATATCGATAGCTTGGTAGACATTGTTGTAGATAAGTGTCTGGTAACAACTGCTGGGACTGTTGTAGTCGGTGCCGGCAGGTTCGTCTTCATTTAAAAAAATCCACGCATTAACCAATTTAGTCATTGAACTCATAGTTTTCTCCCGAGTATTAAGTAGGCGCAATAACATTCCCCGCTATTGCGCCCTGTTTCGCTTAGTTTACTTACATGCAGCAATCATTGGCTGTCCTGCCGCCGTACAGCCGTTTCCATTACTTGTTGCATTGGCCAGAGCGCCAGATGAATTGACTGTGATGCTGTAATTACAACCCGCACCACCTCCCGATCCGTATGGAGAGGAGGAGCTTACCCAAGTGCATGTTTTTCCGGCGACTTTGAAAGAAATTGGAGTGGATGGCGTAAAGGCGTACGAGATTGTGCTGGAAGCGCCTGGATTGGATGGGGTAATGAAATCTGCAAGACTGATAATATTTACTGTATCGGCATACGCAGCAGTCGACAGAATCATTGAAGCAGTGACTAATAAAATTAGACATCTTTCCTAAATAATCGATATGGCACCCCTCTTTATGGGGTTAAAATAA
>NZ_DAIUEH010000006.1:0-140331 GCF_036845245.1 Methylobacter sp. | reverse complement strand
TATCCATTCCAGAATAATACGCCTTTTGGGGGGCGAGTGCGTAACATCAGTTAATGAGTCAATGCCAAGATTAGCCAGTTCATCCGCTCTGTCATTATCTTTGTCGCCTGAATGGCCTTTTATCCATGTCCATTCGATATTATGCCGTTGAATAGCGGCATCCAGTCTGCGCCACAGATCTTCATTTTTAACTGGTGCTCTGGAAGCTGTTTTCCAGCCGCGTTTTTTCCAGTTGATCATCCATTCAGTAATGCCTTGCAGTACATATTTTGAATCGGTATTGATATGTACGGAGCAAGGTTTGTTCAGGGTTTCCAGGGCTTGGATTGCCGCCATCAATTCCATGCGGTTGTTGGTGGTATCGGGGTCGCCGCCGTAAAGTTCCTTAACATTCCCTTTATAGTTGAGAATAACGCCCCAGCCTCCCGGTCCGGGGTTACCTCGGCAGGCGCCATCAGTGTAAATAATGACAGAATCAGTCATATCTGTTTAGCTGTGTAGTTGGTGCGTTAAGTGGGTTTGTTAAAATTAAACGAGGATTTAACGATTGTACGGGCGTTAATGGGATCAGGTTGTAACGGCGTTTGATAGCTTTAATCGCGTAAGCAGTCGATGTGAGCGAGTGGCCTCGGGTAATAAATTTTCCATGAGTTGACTTTACCGTGTCCAAGTTAAACTCAGACGATACGGTTACTTCAAAATTTAATAACTTTAGCCAGTCCAGAATTCTTGAGCGGGAAATAAAGTGTCCTCCCCATGAATCGGCCATTTTTTTGTCCCACATATATTGGTATCTAACCCATAGGCTCCAAGGATTAAAATTCAATACTACCAATACTCCTTCCGGCTTCAAAACACGTTCCACTTCCCGCATGGTTTGAAACCGAAAAGCATCAAACTCCAATAAATGCGGTACTATAATCATATCGATACAATTACTTTGCAAGGGCAGGCTGTATGCTTTGGCCTGGATTTTTCTTGCCTTATTGCAGCCTAGGCTTTTGGCATCGAGTATCGTAAAATTCTTGTATAAAGTGCAGTCGATAAACTCACTTTCCCAGCCTAATCCGCCAATCTGCAAGATGGTTTGCTGACAACTGACGGTAATAGACCGTTGTAAATAGTCGGCTTCAAGCTGTTGTAGCAGCTTGCCTCTAGGAGTTTGATACCAGGCAAATAAGAAATTACGTTTCATGTCCGAATTCTACACTATTTGACTTTGATGATTTTCAATAAAAACAAGCTATAATGATAACATCTTAATAATAAACTTCATTCTTAAAAGGCTTAGATGATGCGCGATAACTTTAACAGATCATTTAAATTTTTATTAGTATTGATCTTTTTAATCGCAACAGGCTGTTCTACAACCTCAAAAGACTCTTTTAACGATAGGCCGCCTGCCAGCGCTGAAACAGATAACAGCTATGTGAGACATGCGCTCCACCCATTCGGCAAACAAAAATATAACGTACCACCAAAGTACAAGAATACGGTTTGGGAACGGTTATTGTCGTTATATTCTCTTCCCAATATTGAAAATGAGCGTATTGAGCGTGAGTTAAACTGGTATTTACGTCATCCTGCCTATCTTGCCAGGGTTCAGCAACGGGCGGAACCTTATTTGCATCTTATTCTTGATGAAGTCGAAGCAAAAAACATCCCCGGTGAACTGGCTTTATTGCCAATAGTTGAGAGCGCCTTTCTACCTGAAGCTTATTCAAAAAGCGATGCATCAGGGCTCTGGCAATTTATACCGGCTACCGGTCGACTATATGGTCTTCAACAAAACGCTTGGTATGATGGTCGCCGCGATGTTTATGCCTCAACCAAAGCCGCAACTTCTTTTCTCAAGCATTTAGGTGAGACTTTTGATGGTGACTGGCATCTTGCGTTGGCCTCTTATAATTATGGCAAAGGCAATATAAGAAAAGCGATAGAAAAAAACGAAAACCTCAACCTGCCAACCGATTACTGGTCATTAGATCTTCCCAAGGAAACCGAGGACTATGTGCCGCGGCTGCTCGCTATTGCCAAAATATTTGCCAATGCCGAAAAATACAATATTGATTTACAACACATCCCCAATAAACCCTATTGTGAACTTGTTGATGTCAAATCCCAACTGGATTTGAACAAAGCCGCCGAACTGGCTAATACGCCGCTGAATGAGTTTTTAAAATTAAATCCCGGCTTTAACCACTCAAGTACCGCGCCGCAAGGGCCGCATCACTTACTAATCCCTGTGGATAAAGCACATTCATTCAAACAAAATCTGGCTCAATTGCCTTATGATGAAAGGGTCGATATGAAGCGCTACCATGATGAAACGATGGCGCAAAATCGGCACGATCAAATCCAAAGCATCCCAAACCAACATAAAGTTAAGGCAGGAGAGAGCCTTGCATCTATTGCGGATAAAAATGATACAACGGCCAAATCAATCCGTCAGGCTAACCATTTGACGAGCAATGCTATCCATTCCGGTATGCTGTTAAAGATGCCTACTCCACAAAAATCAACCGATAACCAAGTCGACGCCAAAATAGCTAAAACTAAACCTGAAAGTTCCCAGATCTATGTTGTAAAACAAGGCGACACATTCTGGAATGTCGCACAGAAATTTTCGGTTAGCGTTAATGATATCCAGAGCTGGAACAAAATCCCCTCAAAATCGGCATTGGTTTTAGGTCAGAAGCTGACCATTAAAGCCGCCAATCAACAGGCAGTAGCTGTAGCGTCAAAGGCTGTAGTTCCATCTGCAGCAGGGATTCGTTTGATTAGTTATACCGTTAAACAAGGCGATTCACTAGCGCAAATTTCCCGTAAATTTAATGTTTCAATCGCAGACCTGCGTAAATGGAATTCACCAACAATAAGCAATTCGCTTACTCCAGGTAAAAAGCTGAAGGTGATTCTTAATACTTGATCGGTGGCTGTACAAGTACATGCCTTGGATCGCGATTTTTGGAAGTCCTCAACCTGTGTGAAGGCATAGGATCTACATAATTCGTCATCCTTGTTAGGATGACGATAATACAATGTGTACCGATGCCGTATTTTTAAGGAGAGAAATAAAGCCGTATTCGGGCTTTCAATTACAGGAAGCAGAGAAGTTAGCCGTTCGTGGTGTGAGCCCTTCGGTTATGCTCAGGAGAGTCTTGTCGAATTATGGAACGGCTTAACTGTTCAAGAAGTATGATCGATTCAGAGTCCGATTAACGCCGCGCTTAAAGTATTTACCATAGCGTCATTGCCGCGGGTTTTAACATAATCAATCACTACCGGGATAAACTGTTGCATCATCGCAGGCGACATGCCTTGCTGCTGAAAAGCGGAGATCACAGAAACTAAATTCCCCGCCGTTCCGCCCGAAGCGCCCGCTATTGAAGACAAGCGGCCCGCTAAACCGCCACTTGGCTGAGATAGGGCAGGCACTGCTCCCAGCATTCCTTCCATGCCCGGCACCGCCTGTTCCAGCTGAGTAAACTCATCTGCCTGCATTTTGTTTTTAGCGATTTGAAACAAAGCGCCTGCGCCTCCCTGAGCCTGGGCCTGGGTTACACCTGTCCGTTGCATTAATAATTCAGCCAGGCTGCCGGGCTGCACTGTCTGAGCCGCAGTAACAGCCTGTTGACCCTGCTGCAAGGCTTGGCCTGTATTATTCGGCTGACCATTACTATTATTAACAGCATTAAGCATATCTTTCCAATTTGCTGCACCAGCATTGTTGACCAGTACGACTGAAATGGCTAGCGACGCACAGAGCGTTAGAACCGTTTTTTGCTGCATATTTTCCTCTCATTGAGATTGAGCACTGTTTAAAAAGCCGATAATATCGGGAAAAACTTATATTATGATTAAATATTATCAATGCATAGTCATTTACCGTACCGACATATATCCTCCAAATATACCATTTTTGGATAAAACAATCTGCCAAAGCTGATTTTCACACGACCGAAATGCGCCTGCACAAGACATTAAATAATATTTCCACATCCGGTAAAAACGCTCGTCATAATTGCCGGCGATACTGCTCCAACCGGCTTTAAAATTATCAAACCAGCTCATTAAGGTCCTATCGTAATCAGCGCCAAAACTATGTAAATCCTCCAAAATAAATGTGTCTTCAATGGCTTTGCCAATTTGTTTGATGGAAGGAAGCATTCCTCCGGGGAAAATATATTTTTCCATCCAGGGGTCAACATTAATGACCGATCTATTGCCGCCTATGGTGTGTAAAAGAAACAGGCCGTCATCTTTTAGACATTTTCTTGCAACGCTCATGTAGTCGACATAGTTTTTGTAGCCAACGTGTTCAAACATGCCAACCGATACAATATGATCAAAGGTTTCGTTGAGATTACGATAATCGATCAAGCGTATTTCAATAGGAAGATTGGTGCATAGGGATTGACTCAAAGCGTGTTGTTCATCCGACAGGGTAATTCCCACGCAAGAGACCTGATAATGTTCAGCCGCATATTTCATGAAGCCACCCCAGCCGCAGCCCATATCAAGTATTTTTTGACCCGGTTGTAAATTTAGTTTCCTGCATATCAAATCGAATTTATGTTCCTGTGCTTGCTCCAAAGTATTGGCTTTGCGCCAATAGCCGCAGCTGTAAGTCAGGCTTTTATCGAGCATTGCTCTGTATAAATCATTACCAATATCGTTGGTGTTTGATGATATGAGAAGTGAGATGTTTGCTTTGCTGATTGGAAAAATAAGCCAGCAGGCTTTTTTTGATAACGTGCGGATTCAAAGAGACTTTCTTTTTAATTTTGGCTAAACAGATTTTGTAAAATAACTCGTCGAGCCGGTCTGAATCCCACCATTTATCCATATAGGCTTCACCGAGTCCCACAGAGCCTTGAGTGAGGACTCTTTCATACAACTTGGTGTTATAGACACGAATATCCCAAGGGTTATTGCCATTAAAAGCTATGTTCGATCCTTCCAGTAGTTTTTCTAGTTTTGATTTGAATTTATTATATTTATTATTAATTAAATTACTCATAGTCATTACCTAACCAGACCCGAAATATAGGTATTCCCGGCTATATTTCAGTTAAATAAACAAACGGTTTTTACTAACCGCAAGACTGCTATGATAATAAAAATTGAATTTTGTTGGCAAATTGCAGATGTGTAGGGCTAATCGGAGTCACTAAGCACCGGATTCCGCAAGCCCCAGCGGGCTACTTGCTCGGCTTGAGAAAAAGATAATTTGAAATATGAGGCGGATACCAGTGGTAGGTAAGTTCGACTAATATCTCCCCTTCAGCTTTTCCAACGCCTGCAACTGATTTCTGGAGCGGGTCAAAGCACAGGTCGATCGGAGCCATCAGCCCGCACTGAAAATCTGTTAGGCAGAGTTTTACGGTCTTTCAATATTGATAGCAAATTTTTTATGCTGGAATTAGACGCATAAAAATAAGAGCCGTCATCACCGACAGGCATGTTCAATAAGCAAATAATTTTCCGACTGCATATCGATCAACCTAGACACTGTCCGTTCGAATTCAAATGAGCCTTCGCCGACGGTATAAAGTTCCTGGGCCGCTACTTCGGCAGTGCAGATCAGTTTCACCTTATGCTCGTACAGCGCATCAATCAGTGTGACAAAGCGTTTGGCTTCGTTGCATTTTTCTTTGGTCAGTTTAGGAATGTCAGACAGAATCAGGATGTCGAAGCGGTTGCCGATTTCCAGATAATCGGCAGGGCCTAAGGCATGCATGCAGAGCTCCTCAAAGGAGGTGAGGGCAACGTTGCCGTATACCGCAGACAACGACACTTTCCTACCTAAGACTTCCACAACGCCCGGTTTCAAAGGGGCAAAATGGGTCAATTCGTTATAACTTTGCCGTATGAATTCTGTGGACTGTTGATCCAGCGGATAATAATAAGTTGTCTTTAGCGCGTGTAAGTGGCTGAGCCGGTAATCCTGGTCTGCAACCAGTTCTATGACTGTGGCTTTTTCTTGTAGGAGTCCGACAAAAGGAAGGAATAACTCCCGTTGCAAGCCGGCATGATAAAGCTCATTGGGATGACAGTTGGAGGTAATTACAACCACGATGCCCAATTCGAACAGCTTGCGAAACAATCGCACCAGGATCATCGCATCGGCGATGTCGGAGACATGAAACTCGTCAAAGCAAAGCAGCCGTTCCGATGTCCTGATATGTTTGGCTAATGCTGAAATCGCATCGGTATTGTTCTGCCTGCGCCATTGGTGGACGAAGGCGTGGACTTCGAGCATGAACGCATGAAAATGCACCCGGCGTTTTTGGCGGATAGGGCAGGCTTCATAAAATAAATCCATCAACATCGACTTGCCGCGGCCTACGTCGCCGAATATATACAGGCTTTGGAAATCGGCCGGTTTGGACCGGAAGAGTTTATGCAGGAGGGATTTTTGGTTATAGTTGACCGTTATCAGTAAGTTGTCGAGTAAGGTTTGCAGGTGATGCAGGGCTGTGATTTGTGCCGGTTCGTATTGGATGTGGCCTTGCGCTACTAGGAAGTTGTATTGCTTTTCCAGTGAGTTTGGTTGGTTCTCGGAGTGTTCAGCCGGTATTTGGCGGAAAGGCTTTTTTAGCATAAGTTAGGTGTTACTCGTTCCCACGCGCCGCATGGGAATGCAGTTAAGGCGCGTTGCGCCACGGCTTGGTGCAGCGATTGATAATGTAGCCAGTACAAGTACGGGACGCAATGCGTCCACCATGGCGTTCCCATGCGGCGCGTGGGAACGCCATGGTTTTATGCTTAGATCTGCGCAACCCCATCAGCTTTTTGCCGATAACTATCCATTTTGTCAAAGTTCAAATAACGATAGGTATCCTCGGCGGTTTCGTTAATCTGTCCGGCATAGTGCATATATTCGTCGACAGTCGGAATTTTGCCCAAAAGCGAACACACCGCCGCCAGTTCCGCCGATGACAAATACACATTCGCGCCATTGCCCAGACGGTTAGGGAAGTTGCGTGTCGAGGTGGAAACTACCGTTGCGTTTTCGGCGACTCGCGCCTGATTGCCCATACATAATGAACAACCCGGCATTTCGGTGCGCGCACCGGCTTTGCCGAAGGTACTGTAATAGCCTTCCTCGGTTAATTGGGTCTGATCCATTTTGGTAGGAGGCGCGACCCACAAGCGAGTCGGCAGTTCACCCGTTTGCTTTTCCAGTAATTTACCGGCAGCGCGGAAATGGCCGATATTGGTCATGCAGGAACCTAAAAACACTTCATCGATTTTAGTCCCTGCGACAGCGGACAGTGGTTTTATGTCATCAGGGTCGTTAGGGCAGGCCAGTAAAGGCTCCTTGATTTCAGTCATATCGATTTCGATGACTTCAAAGTATTTGGCATCCGCATCAGGTTGCAGTAATACCGGATTAGCCAGCCATTCTTCCATGGCTTTGATCCGGCGTTCCAGAGTACGTACATCGCCGTAACCTTCGGCAATCATCCATTTCAGCAAGGTGATGTTCGAATTCAAGTACTCGCGGATCGGCGCTTCATTCAAACGCACCGTACAGCCACCGGCAGAACGCTCGGCCGACGCATCGGACAATTCAAAAGCCTGCTCCACTTTTAAATTCGGCAAGCCTTCGATTTCCAGGATACGGCCTGAAAATACATTAAGCTTGCCCTGTTTTTCAACGGTCAGTAAGTCGCGCTGAATCGCCGCATAAGGAATCGCATTGACCAGATCGCGCAAGGTAATGCCCGGTTGCATTTCGCCTTTAAAACGGACTAGAACCGATTCCGGCATATCCAGCGGCATCACGCCAGTTGCCGCGGCAAACGCGACCAATCCTGAACCGGCCGGGAATGAAATGCCGATTGGAAAGCGGGTATGCGAATCGCCGCCGGTGCCGACCGTATCCGGCAACAGCATCCGGTTTAGCCAGGAATGGATAATGCCGTCGCCGGGACGCAACGACACGCCGCCGCGGTTCATGATGAAGTCCGGTAGCGTATGCTGCATGGTGACGTCAATCGGTTTCGGATACGCTGCGGTATGGCAGAATGATTGCAATACCAAGTCGGCTGAAAAACCCAAGCAAGCCAAATCTTTCAATTCGTCGCGAGTCATAGGGCCGGTAGTGTCTTGAGAACCCACGGTGGTCATGCGTGGTTCGCAATACGTGTTCGGACGAACGCCTGCAACGCCACAGGCTTGGCCGACCATTTTCTGCGCCAGCGTATAACCCTTGCCGCTGTCTTTAGCATCAACCGGACGAGAGAAAACCGTCGATGCAGACAAGCCCAGCACCTTACGAGCGCGATCTGTTAGCCCCCGGCCGATAATTAACGGAATACGTCCACCGGCGCGCACTTCGTCCAGGATCACGTCTGTTTTCAGTTCGAATTTGCAGATCAGTTCGCCGTTATCGTGACGCTTAACTTCGCCCGCATACGGATAAATGTCGATTACATCGCCCATCGCCATTTGAGCAACATCGCATTCAAAGGGCAGGGCGCCTGAATCTTCCATGGTATTAAAGAAAATCGGTGCGATTTTACCGCCGATACAAACCCCGCCTTCACGCTTGTTCGGAATGTATGGAATATCGTTGCCCATGAACCACAATACCGAATTGGTCGCCGATTTACGTGAAGAACCGGTACCGACCACATCGCCGACATAAGCCACCGGAAAACCTTTTTGCTTGAGTTCGGCGATTTGCTGTTCGGCGTTGGTGATGCCCTCGCGCGGCATTTTCAGCATGGCTTTGGCATGTAACGGAATATCAGGTCGCGACCAGGCGTCGGGAGCCGGTGACAGATCGTCGGTATTGGTTTCGCCGGTTACTTTAAATACGGTGACAGTCAGTTTTTCAGGCATTTTCGGCTTACTGGTGAACCATTCGGCTTCGGCCCAGGAGTTAATCACCTGTTTGGCGAACGGATTACCGGCATCCGCTTTTTCTTGCACATCGTGGAAAGCGTCGAATATCAGCAAGGTATGGGATAGCGCTTTGGCCGCAATCGGAGCCAGCGCTTTGTTATCCAATAATTGAATCAACGGCGCGATGTTATAACCGCCCAACATGGTACCCAACAGTTCGGTGGCGCGGGCCGCATCCAAAATAGGCGAACTGACTTCACCTTTTGCAATGGCTGCCAGGAATCCGGCTTTAACATATGCCGCTTCATCAACGCCGGCAGGAACGCGGTTGGCCAGCAGATCGAGTATGAATTCTTGTTCACCTGCGGGCGGTTGTTTAACCAGTTCAACCAAAGCGGCGACCTGTTCTGCATCAAGCGGCTTGGGGACGATGCCTTCGGCAGCGCGTTCTGCTACGTGTTTACGGTATTGTTCTAGCATGGGGAATTCCTGGAAGATGGTTTAAAACTGTTGATTTTTGATCGTACTCACGCTGAGAGTTCATTGTTAATCGTTGCGCTAGCATCCACCGCCTATATTGAATGCTCCACTGGAGCATCGAGTGCTGCATTCCCACGCCGGAGCCGTGGGAATGATAAAGTTACTATTTCATCGCCGCAACAATCGCATTCCCCATTTCAATCGTTCCGCATTTCGATTGCGGATTCAAATCGGGCGTAACAAACTGGCCTTCATTAACCACTTTTTCAACCGCCGCTTTTATTTTTGAGGCAGCTTCATGTTCACCAAGATGATCCAGCATCATCACGCCAGCCATGATAACGGCGGTAGGATTAGCCAGGTTTTTCCCGGTGATATCCGGCGCACTGCCGTGTACGGCTTCAAACAATGCCGCGTCATTACCGATATTGGCGCCGGGAATTAGGCCCAGTCCACCGACCAGACCTGCGGTCAAGTCGGACAGGATGTCGCCGAACATGTTGGTGCAGACAATAACGTCAAATTGCGATGGGTCCATCACCATGTGCATGCAGGCGGCATCAATAATTTTTTCGTCAAACTGAATGTCGGGATAACGTGCGGCAGTTTCTCTGGCGACATCCAGGAACAGTCCTTGGGTAAATTTTAAAATATTGGCTTTATGGCAAACGGTGACTTTTTTACGATTGTTATCCTGCGCGTATTTAAACGCATAGTCGATCACGCGTTGCGAACCGGTTCGGGTGACTACGGCCAGGCTTTCCGCGATGTCTTTTTTAGGCGTTAGATAATGCTCAAGCCCTGCGTAGAGTCCTTCGGTATTTTCCCTGACGATAACAATATCAACATCGTTATAACGGGTGTTCACGCCGGCCCAGCTTTTGGCGGGGCGGACGTTGGCGTAAAGTTCATATTTCTGCCGCAATGCTACGTTAATGCTTCTAAACCCGGAACCACCGACAACAGTGGTTAGCGGGCCTTTAAATGCCAGGCGGGTTTTGTCTATCGATGCCATGGTTTCATCCGGCAGCGGTGTGCCGAATTGTTCGAAAGCAGCCAAACCGGCATAGGCTTCTTCCCACTGAATTTTTACGCCGGATGCGTCAATAACTTTAACCGCTTCATCCATTATCGATGGGCCAATTCCATCACCTTTTATCAACGTAACTGCGTGCATTCATTTCTCCAAGTTAAAAAAACAGATCTTCTTGTGAATTATAGTGCTTTAAGCCTGTCTTTATCTAGCTGCGCTGGTTAAATGGTGCAATTCACTAAAAGGTGCAAATCGCAACGCTTTTGCTATGATGCCTTAGTCCGTGGAGACGTCGCCTAATGCGCCTGTTGTTGGTGCGGTATGACGTCGCTACCTTGCGCAACATTACTCAATATTATTTGAAGGAGTTGTTATGGCTAGTCTCTCACTCAATCCCCCTGCAAACGGAAGTGCTATCACTATGCAAAACGGCAAGCTTGTCGTGCCGGATAATCCGATTATTCCATTCATTGAGGGTGACGGTACCGGGCCGGATATTTGGCGAGCCACTGTTCGCGTTTTGGACGCGGCCGTTGCCAGCACCTATTCCGGGCAAAAGAAAATTCATTGGATGGAAGTATACGCAGGAGAAAAAGCCCATCGCTTGTTCGATACCTGGCTTCCCGATGAAACCGTCGAGGCCTGCAAGAAATATTTGGTATCCATTAAAGGCCCATTAACTACTCCGGTAGGCGGCGGCATTAGGTCCCTGAATGTGGCTTTGCGTCAAATATTGGATATGTATGTGTGTTTGCGACCGGTAAGATGGTTTCAGGGAGTACCTTCGCCGGTTAAGAATCCAGGCGCTGTTGATATGGTGATTTTCAGGGAAAACACTGAGGACATTTACGCCGGTATCGAGTTTGAACAAGGCAGCGACGATGTAAAGATTTTTTTAAATTTGTTAAAAGAGAATTTCCCCAAGCAATACGCAAAAATCCGTTTTCCGGAAACGGCGGGCATCGGGATAAAACCGGTATCGCGGGAAGGTACGGAGCGCCTGATTCGTTCGGCTATCGAGTATGCGATCGTCAATAAGCGCAAGTCCCTGACGATTGTACATAAAGGCAACATTATGAAATTTACCGAAGGGGCATTTCGTAAATGGGCCTATGAGTTGGCGGAGAGCGAATATCATGAGCATATCTATACCTGGGAGCACTGGGAAAAAACCCGTGCCGAGTTTGGCGTAGAGGCTGCAAATAAGGTTCAGGCCGAAGCGTTGGCAAAAGGGCGTATTTTCATTAAAGACGCTATTGCTGATATTACCTTACAGCAAGTCCTGACCCGGCCTGAAGATTTTGATGTGATCGCTACATTGAATTTGAACGGCGACTATTTATCCGATGCGTTGGCCGCACAGGTCGGCGGAATCGGTATTGCTCCCGGTGGAAATATCAATTATCAAACCGGCACCGCTGTTTTTGAGGCCACGCATGGCACGGCGCCTAAATATGCCGACCTGGACAAAGTCAATCCCGGTTCGCTGATCCTGTCCGGCGAAATGATGCTGCGCTATATGGGCTGGACTGAAGCAGCCGATGCGGTCATCAATGCGATGGATGCCGCCATCTCCAGTAAAAGGGTGACGTATGACTTTGCCCGGTTGATGGAATGGGCGACAGAAGTCAAATGTAGCGAGTTTGCCGATGTATTGATTGGAAATATGAAATAGTGCTCAAGGATAAAAGGGAGGCGTTGCACATGATTTTTAGGTAATGTTACGAATGGATGGCAGTTGGTTTTGATCTTATTATTGAGAACAAGTTGATCGTATTTCAACTTGTTCTCAATGGATAACTTCTTTTCAATATGGCTTTTGAAACCGTAAATAAGCTTTGTTGGGTTTGGCTGTAAAAGGAGTTTAGGTAAATCAAATGCATCCGGAGTAAAGGTTATGGCGGAAAAAGCAGCGCGAAAACAAGTACGTTACGAAAGAAACGATATCAATGCTGTGTTAAAAAAAACACCTGTTTTCTTGAACCGGGAACAACCGGTAAAAATTCTTAATATCAGTAAACAAGGCATCGCCATCTGTAGCAATCAGGCATTAAAAAGAAACAATCGCCTTAAAATAACGCTTAGTTTTTTAAAAGGCGATAGCTTTTTTCTTAATGGACAGGTTGTGCATTCGTTTAATAAGCCGAGCAATTCAGAGGATGCTGAGTTTGTAGAATTGTTTCTTGAGGGAACTGCCACCCCTATCGCATTGCCTTTTAAATACGGCATCCATTTTGAACAACATTATCCCCAATTCAGGGATTATCTTATTGAGTCAGGCTGTAAAAACGGCTTTGAAGTTCAGCGGCGAGGCTTTTATCAACGGCAAACGCGTCTTAAATAATTTCACGGCTTAGCTCGTTTTATTTCTTATTGCCCAATAGGGATTTTAGATCTGCAAACGGGTTATGGGTAGCGGCAGGCGTAGCTGACTTGCCAGCTTTTGAGCCGTCAAAACGGGTTTCTTCGTATCTTGAATGCTCGTTATCATGGCAATAAAGGCACAATAATTCCCAATTACTACCGTCGGACGGATTATCGTCGTGATTATGGTTCTTATGATGCACTGTCAATTCAGTCAGGTTTTTATGATCGAATTCACGCGCACATCGACCGCATACCCAAGGATATAACTTAAGAGCCTGTCCGCGATAAGACTGCTCCCTGAGCTCCTGATTGCGCCGCGCATCGGTCACGATTTGATCTAGCTTATTTCTATCGGGTTGAGTTTTTTTGATAGTCATATAAATGTCTTCTGTAGTTTGCGGCTTAGTCACGCTAAGCCGGTATATTTAAATTTTAACAGAAAAACAGCAAAGGATAGCGATTGACTTTATTGATTTATAAGGCGATCGATTAGTTTTGGAAAAATTAGCAAGTAATGGCGGCTTAAAAAATTTATACTTAAAAGTGGTTAATAAAAGTCTTTAAGGTGACAAATGGATAAACGAACATTTACAAACCGATTGGTCGTTCTCGATACTGAAACGACCGGATTAAATCCGCAGGAAGGGCATCGAATTATTGAAATTGGCTGTGTCGAGCTGGTTAATCGCCGCTTAACCGGCAAACGCTTTCATGCTTATATTAATCCCGAGCGGATAATCGATGACGGCGCTATTGAAGTTCACGGCATTACCAATGAATTTTTACAGGATAAACCTTATTTTGCGGATGTCGTTAAGGACTTTATTGCATTTATTCGGGATGCCGAGTTAGTTATTCATAATGCGCCGTTTGATGTCGGCTTTATTAATTATGAATTTTCGAGGTTGGGTAACGAGGTCGGCAATGTCGCCGATTACAGTAAAGTATTCGATACGTTGACTTACGCCAGGAAAAAGCATCCGGGACAGCGTAATAGCTTGGATGCATTATGTAAACGTTATGGTATCGATAACAGTCATCGGGACCTGCATGGCGCTTTGCTGGATGCTGAAATTCTGGCCGATGTGTTTTTATTGATGACGGGCGGACAGTCTTCATTGCTGGATGAAGGGCAGAGAAGGCAGGAAGAGCAGGCTGTGGATAGGGAGATTAAATTTTTACCGACGGACCGTCCCGCATTAAAAATCATACGCTGTTCGGAAGAAGAATTAAGCGCGCACCAACAACGTCTGGAGGCTATCGAAAAAGCCGGCGGCGTTTGCATTTGGAATCAGTAAAACACCGGGCATAAACTTGGAAAAAACAATTCGTCCACAAAAAACACGAAAATATTCAAAGAGATAACGGGTTGTAGTTGGTTATCAAAGGGTGAATGGCTTAATCAATACGCTGTATTGATTAATTTCGTGTCTTTCGTGGCTCAGTCGTTAATTATTCAGCTTTCGGTTTTGCCCGTCTGGATGGTGAACCCACTCTTTTTTTGCTTTTGTCCACTTTTTTGGCGTCGTTATCATCGGATTTCGCCGCCTTTTTTGCATTTTCATCCATTTTGGATATGTTGAGTTGCTGACCTGCTACCCTGACTTTTTTCAATTCCTGAAACAATTCTTTCGGTATGCCCGCAGGTAACTCAACAGTGCTGTAGTCGTCCTGGATTCTAATACGGGCGATATGGTCGCCGTCAATCCCTGTCTCATTAGCTATGGCACCAACGATATTGCCGGGTTTTACGCCGTGATTGTGACCGACTTCAATGCGGTACATTTCCATTTCAATATCCGCTCCGCCGCCGAACGCACGTTTCGGTTTACGGTCTTTTTGCGGCCGGTCGGATCTTGACGATCTGTCATCCCTGGATGGTCTTTCATCGCGGCTATCTTTGGCTTTTTTAGGCAGGTTTTGCATTAACAGCGGGGTGTCGCCTTGAACCAGTTTTGCCAGCGCGGCGGCTATTTCCAATGCGGTTACATTGTGCTCGTGCTGGTATTGTTCAACCAGCTGACTGAAAAAGCTCAGTTCCTCAGCGGCCAAGGTGTCGGTGATATTTTGTTTAAAACGTGATATACGTTTGTTGTTAATGACTTCGGTTGAAGGTAAGCCCATTTCTTCAACTTTTTGCTTGGTCGCTTTTTCAATATTGGCCAGCAGGTTTCTTTCCCTGGGAGCGATAAACAAAATCGCGTCGCCGGTGCGTCCTGCGCGACCTGTTCTGCCGATGCGATGCACATAGGATTCGGTATCGTAAGGAATGTCGTAGTTGACGACATGGGTGATACGGTCTACATCCAGTCCGCGTGCAGCGACGTCAGTCGCAATCAAAATATCCAGTTTGCCGTTTTTCAGGTTGTTAATGGAGCGCTCGCGTAAGGCTTGAGACATATCGCCATTAATCGCGGCGGCTGAATAACCGCGTGCTTCCAGCTTTTCAGCCAGCTCAACCGTTGCCGTTTTGGTTCTGACGAAGATAATCATGCCGTCAAAGGTTTCGACTTCCAGAATACGGGTTAGCGCATCCAGTTTGTGCACGCCGCTGACCAACCAATAGCGTTGGCGTATGTTTTCGGCCGATGTAGTGGTGACCTTGATGGTGACATGTTCAGGCTCATTAAGATATTGCTGAGCGATTTTGCGAATAGCCGTCGGCATAGTCGCAGAAAACAGGGCGATTTGTCTTTGTTCGGGGATTTGGTCCAGAATCCATTCGACATCGTCAATAAAACCCATGCGCAGCATTTCATCGGCTTCATCAAGAACCAGATAACCGAGTCCGCTCAGGTTCAGCGTGCCTTTACGCATGTGATCCATGACCCGTCCCGGCGTGCCGACAACCACATGCGCGCCGCGTTTTAGCTGGCGTAATTGGGTGGTATAGTCTTGTCCGCCGTAGATAGGCAGAACATGAAAGCCCTTTAAATGTGCGGCATAGCGTTGAAACGCTTCTGCCACCTGAATGGCCAGTTCGCGGGTTGGCGCCAGAACCAGAACTTGCGGGTCTTTTTGCTTGAGGTCGATTCGCGACAAAATGGGTAATGCGAAGGCGGCGGTTTTACCGGTTCCTGTTTGTGCTTGCCCCAGAACGTCTTTGCCTTTCAGTAGGAGCGGGATGGTTTGTGCTTGTATGGGTGAGGGTGTTTCATAACCGACATCATTCAGTGCTCTTAGCACCGGTTCAATCAGGGCTAAATCACGGAAAGAGGGTAATGTAGAAACATCATTGGACATGGATTTACCTGTTGGAAATATAGAATGCGCGTAAGCGCGGAGAAATGTGTTTGTTTATCAGCGTATTATACCGCACTATATTACAAATTGCAGGAAATTTAACGGTACAAAGAGCGGAATAATGAGAATTTGGGTTGATGCGGACGCGTGTCCTAATGTGATTAAAGATATTTTATTTCGTGCTGCGGAACGAATGCAGTTACCGTTGACGCTGGTGGCCAATCAGTTTTTAACCATACCTCCATCCAGAGTTATCTCCGCGGTGCAAGTTTCAGGCGGCTTCGATGTGGCTGATAATTATATTGTCAAACACTTGCAGGAAAATGATCTGGTGATAACCGCTGACATTCCGCTGGCTGCTGAAGTGATAGCAAAAAATGCTCATGCGATTAATCCCAGAGGCGAGCTTTATACTAAAGAAAATATCAGGGAGCGATTAGCCATGCGCGATTTTATGGAGGAAATGCGCAGTGCCGGACAAGCATTCGGTGGGCCTTCGCCTCTTGGACAGCGAGACAAGCAGGATTTTGCCAACGCGCTGGACCGTTTTTTGGCTAAATACCGGTAAAATTATGTATCAGGCTGAGTTTTAGTTATTTGCTTGTTATAATGACGCCAATTTTTGTAACAGCATTAATTCTGATCGAGAGATTTCATGATTCAAGGTAGTATCGTAGCTTTAGTAACACCGATGGATGAACACGGTGCAGTGGATAAGGAAAGCTTAAAAAGGCTGGTGGAATTTCACATAGCAGAAGGAACAGATGCTCTGGTCGCAGTCGGTACGACAGGCGAGTCGGCGACATTGGATGAAAGTGAACACTGTGACGTGATCAAATCCGTTGTCGACTATGCCGGCGGCAGAATACCGGTTATTGCCGGAACCGGGGCAAACTCGACTACCGAAGCGATCAATCTGACCCGTTTGGCTAAAGAAGCCGGAGCCGATGCCTGTCTGATCGTGACCCCGTATTACAATAAGCCGACCCAGGAAGGCTTATACCTGCATTACAAGGCCATTAGCGAGGCCGTCGATATTCCCCAGATTTTATACAATGTGCCGGGACGCACCGCTTGCGATATGCTGCCGGAAACCGTCGGCCGTCTGTCTCATTTGAACAATATTGTCGGCGTTAAAGAAGCGACCGGCGACTTGTCGCGGGTTAAGCAAATCCGCGATTTGGCCGGTGACGACTTTGCCATCTATACCGGCGACGATGCAAGCAGTCGAGAATTTTGCCTGTTGGGCGGCAACGGCAGTATTACTGTAACGGGTAATGTCGCGCCAAAACTGGTGCATGAAATGATTATGCTGGCGATAGCGGGCGATGAAGAAACCGCCTTGGTTATCGATAAGAAACTGGCTGCGTTACATAAAAACCTGTTTATTCAGTCAAATCCGATCCCGGTCAAATGGGCGGTTGCCGAAATGGGTTTGATGGGCAAGGGCATACGTTTACCTTTAACCTGGTTGACCGAAGATTGCTTTGATGCGGTTCGTGATGCCATGCGTCAGGCCGAAGTTATTTAATACGTCATGAAAACTAAACTCAGGTCACTTATTATCGTTGCTGTTTTGGTCAATGTATCGGCCTGCACTTACATAAAGAATCTATTTCCGGACAAAGAAAAAGATTATCAATTTACCACTGAAATCCCGCCATTAGTCTTGCCGCCTGATCTGGCGGGCGATTCAATCGCAAAAGTCACCACTGCCGCTCCACCTGCTGAACCGGTTAATGTCGCTCCGGCTGTTCCGTCAACTGAAGCCGCTCCAACTGTAGACCGGAAATTAATTCAAGTTGGACTGGTTGACGCCGACCAGGGAACAAAACGATTGCGTATCGGTGCGCCGGCAGCGATAGCATGGCGTATGGTTGGTAAAGCATTAAGCAGAAAGTCTATTGAAGTGACTAACCGCAATCAGGAAGAAGGATTGTTTCATGTCCAATATGACCCAAACAAAAAGGAAGTGGAAGATGGGACTATTTGGCATGAGGTCGTTTTTTTGTTCAAAGGATTTGAAGTCACTGAACAAGAGTATGTACTCAAACTGGTAGAAAACAATCAGCAGACTGATGTTATTGTCATGGACAAAGAACAAACACCGGTGGCTGACGAGACAAGTTTAAGTTTGTTGACGCTTTTGAACGACACTATTAAGGCTGATTTAGCTAAGTAATACATGAGGCACGAGGTGTAAGGTTAAAGGCTGAAAAGCCGTACTTACACCTGGTGCCTTGCACTCTGTACCTTTTACATCTTTTCTCTCATGTTAAAAATCTCTGGAACTTCCGCGCTTTCTGGCTTTCGCATTAACAAACTGCTGGTCGAACTTCAGGCCATAGAACCTGCTATCAAGGCCGTCTCAGCGCGGTTCATTCACTTTGTAGATATTGAAACTGACCTGAATGATAGTCAAACGGGGATTTTAAAACAGTTGCTGGCTTACGGTTCCACATTATCAGGCGCTGATATTCAGGGGGAGCGTTTATTGGTCGTGCCGCGTTCAGGCACGATTTCGCCCTGGTCCAGCAAAGCGACCGAGATTGCCGAGCGTTGCGGATTATCCGAGGTTAAACGTATCGAGCGCGGTATTGAATATACGTTGGATGTCAATGTCGCGCTGTCCTCAGCTGTGAAAGCGTTGTTGCATGACCGGATGACTCAAACTGTTGTCGACGGTGACAGCGATCCGGACTTGTTCGTTCATCATCAGCCGAAACCGTTGCTGAGTATCGCTATTATCGAACAGGGACGCGAGGCTTTGGTGAGCGCTAATGCCGAACTGGGTCTGGCTCTGTCCGATGATGAAATCGATTATTTGACCGACAGTTTTCAAGCCTTGGACAGAAACCCGACTGATGTTGAGTTGATGATGTTTGCCCAGGCTAATTCCGAGCATTGCCGGCACAAGATTTTTAACGCCGACTGGACGATAGACGGTGTAGAGCAGGCGCAATCCTTGTTCAAGATGATCCGCAATACCGCCGAAAAAAGCCCGGAAGGCATATTGTCGGCATACAGCGATAACGCCTCGGTAATGGTGGGTTCAAACGAACAGGTTTTTATCCGTAATGCGCAGACCGGTGAATACGCTTATGTCGAAGAAGATGCGCATTTGCTGATGAAAGTCGAAACCCACAATCATCCTACCGCAATTTCACCTTATCCGGGCGCGGCCACCGGTTCCGGCGGTGAAATTCGCGACGAAGGCGCGACCGGTCGCGGCTCTTCGCCCAAAGCTGGTTTGACCGGCTTTTCCGTATCCCATTTGAAAATCCCCGGTTTTCCCCAGCCTTGGGAAGCCGATAACGGCAAGCCGGAACGCATCGCCTCGGCGCTGACCATCATGCTGGAAGGTCCGCTCGGCGGCGCGGCGTTTAATAATGAATTCGGCAGGCCCAATCTAACCGGTTATTTCCGCAGTTTCGAGCAAGCGGTTCCGGGCAAGGACAATGAGTTTCGCGGTTATCACAAACCGATCATGATCGCAGGTGGGCTGGGTAATATCCGTCCGATGCTGGTCAATAAGCAGGCTATCCCGGCCGGTTCGTTGATCATTATCTTGGGCGGGCCTGCGATGTTGATTGGCCTTGGCGGCGGCGCGGCTTCTTCTCAGGCTTCCGGCGCCGGTTCGGAAGATTTGGATTTTGCCTCGGTGCAACGGGAAAATCCCGAAATGGAACGCCGTTGCCAGGAAGTCATCAATCATTGTAATTCGATGGGCAGCGATACGCCGATTGTATCCATCCACGATATTGGCGCGGGCGGTTTGTCCAACGCGGTGCCGGAAATTATCCATGACTGCGAGCACGGCGGCCGCTTTGAGTTACGCAAGGTCCATAATGCCGATAAAGGCATGTCGCCGATGCAAATCTGGTGTAACGAAGCACAGGAACGTTATGTCGTTGCAATTAAACCCGAATCGCTGGAATTATTTACCGCCTTTTGCGAGCGTGAACATTGTCTGTTTGCAGTAATTGGCGAAGTTACAGAAAAAGAGCATTTATTGTTGAACGACGAGTTGCTCGGCGACAAGCCGGTCGATATTCCGATGTCGGTGTTGTTCGGTAAATCGCCCAAGTTGCACCGCAATGTCGAGCATGTGCCACCCAATACCAAAGCGCTGGACTTAAGCGGCATCACGCTGGACGAAGCGGTCAAGCGCGTATTGTCATTCCCGGCTGTGGCCGATAAAAGCTTTTTAATCCACATTGGCGACCGTTCGGTAACCGGACTGGTTGCACGCGATCAAATGGTCGGCCCGTGGCAAGTGCCGGTGGCCGATGTTGCGGTCACCGCAGTGGGCTTTCATTCTTCGACCGGCGAGGCGATGGCGATGGGCGAGCGTTCGCCGATTGCGGTTATCGACGCACCGGCATCCGGCCGTATGGCGATAGGCGAGGCCATCACCAATATTGCCGCGGCCAGCATAGATTCTCTGAAGAAAATCAAATTATCGGCTAACTGGATGGCCGCCGCAGGCTATCAGGGCGAAGATGCGGCATTGTTCGATACGGTCAAAGCGGTGGGCATGGAATTGTGTCCGGCGCTGGGTATTGCAATACCGGTGGGCAAGGATTCCTTGTCGATGAAAACCGTATGGGATGACGACTGCATGGATGCAGGAGGTAGAGCAACGCATGGAGCAGTTGCCGGAAAGACTATGACAGCGCCGCTGTCGCTGGTTATTACCGCGTTTGCACCGGTTACAGATGTTGGTCTTACCCTGACTCCGCAATTGCGTTATGTGTCGGATGAAGACAGCGCTTTGATCCTGATCGATTTGGGGGCGGGTAAGAACCGTTTGGGCGGTTCGGTGCTGGCGCAAGTTTACAACCAGCTCGGTAACGACTGTCCCGACTTGGACGATGCAAGCTTGTTGAAAGCTTTCTTCGATACAATACAAATACTCAATAACCAACGCAAACTGCTTAGCTATCATGACCGTTCCGACGGCGGTTTACTGGCGACGGTCGCGGAAATGATGTTCGCCAGCAGGCTGGGTGTAACTTTGACGCTCGACAGTTTGGGCAATGATGTGCTGGCGGCGTTGTTTAACGAAGAACTGGGCGCGTTATTGCAAGTGCGTCAGAGCGACTGCAAGGACATTGTCGAGCTGTTGACACAATCAGGCCTGATAGATTGCATTTATGTAATAGGCAAGGTCATCGACGAACAGCAACTGACCGTTCGCCATTCGGGAGAGGTCGTTTATTCCGCGGGGCGGGCCGAATTGCAAAGCATCTGGTCAGAGCTCAGCTACAAGATGCAGGCTTTGCGTGATAACCCGGAATGCGCGCAGCAACAGTTTGAACGCATTGCTGATGATGGGGATCCCGGTTTGAATATTGCGTTGACGTTTGACATTAACGATGATGTGACCGCGCTGTTTAAAAATGCAGTCAGGCCCAAAGTCGCGATACTGCGTGAGCAGGGTGTTAACGGTCACGTGGAAATGGCGGCGGCATTCGATCGCGCCGGATTTACCAGCATCGACGTGCATATGAGCGACATTATTCACGGCCGGGTGAGTTTGGCTGATTTTACCGGATTGGTGGCTTGCGGCGGGTTTTCTTATGGCGACGTATTAGGTGCGGGCGGCGGCTGGGCAAAATCCATCCTGTTCAATCCGCGCTGCCGCGATGAGTTTGCCGCGTTTTTCCAGCGCCCCGATACCTTCGGTCTGGGCGTTTGTAATGGTTGTCAGATGATGTCAGGATTAAAAGACATCATCCCCGGAGCGGAGCATTGGCCGCGTTTCATGCGCAATACCTCGGAACAATTCGAAGCACGCGTGGCCTTGGTTGAAGTGCAAAAATCGCCGTCCATCCTGTTTGCCGGCATGGAAGGTTCCAGAATGCCGGTCGCTATCGCTCATGGCGAAGGGCGTGCGGAATTTTCCGTGGACCCGGCGGTTGCGCTTGAAGAGGGAGCAGTGGCTTTGTGTTATGTCGATAATTACGGCGAGTTAACCACGGAATTCCCCGCCAACCCTAACGGTTCGCCGTTTGGTATTACCGGGCTGACCACCACGGATGGGCGATTTACTATTATGATGCCGCACCCCGAGCGTTGTTTCAGGGCTCTGCAAAACTCGTGGTGTCCGGACGATTGGGATGAATATGGCGCCTGGATGCGTTTGTTCAGGAACGCCAGAGTTTGGGTGGGCTAAAAGTGTCTTCAACCAGGCCAAGCTAGGACACAATAAAATGATTCGTCTCAGAGATGTTTGAAGTGTGATAAATATAGTCAAATCTTAGCAATATAAAGTTTAAAGGTTGTAGATTATGGATAAGGTCAACATGACAAAAAATAAAAATCGGAGAACTTTTTTTCGAATCTATGATGAAGTTAATCTGTTTTATAAAAAAATAGATGAAAAGCTGCTGACCGAACCGCAACCTGTCTTCGATAATATTTCAAATAATCTTTCATCAACTACAGATGTTGAAAAGGAATCGCAAAAAAACTTGCCGGCTTCTCAGTTTAAAGGGAATGAAACCTGCAACGTTAACATCAGTGCCGGCGGCATGGCTTTTAATTGTGATGATGCGCTTAAAGAAGGCGACTGTCTGAGAATCAAGATACTGCTGGCGTCCGGGATGACGCCCATCGCGACTTACGGCAAGGTGGTCTATTGCAAAAATATTCAATCAAACACGAGTGAATGTCCTTACTTTGTCGGCGCTCATTTTATCAACATGAAAGATGAAGATCGGGAAATGTTGAACAGGCATATCGATAAAAAGCGATTACAGAGCAGATGGGTTAATGTACTTATCCTGGCTGTTGTCATTACAGTTATCACCCTGCCTGATGTCGTTTTCGGCTTATTACTCGAACTATTTCATTTTCTGTTGGAACTATTTCTCCATATCCTTCATCTCACATTTGAGTTTATCGAGTCCAACCTTGACCATCTCGTCGAACATCTTTTTGAAACCGACGTTCATCAAACTCAGGTTATCGTCTTTTATATTATCGTGCCTTTTGTTTTTTATGGACTTTACCGTCTGGGGCGGGTAGTGCCGCCTTTTTGTCGATGGTGTAAAGAAAAACAGGTCACCTACTGGTCGCGAAAGAAAGCAAATTTGCTTTTTTACTGGCAGGAGCAATCTTCGTTTAATAAATTCAAACTGGTTGTGATCGGCGTTACCGCTATCATCGGCTATATTTTTTTCGGTATGTAAGGTGAGCAACAACTCAATTCATGCAGTCTTAACCGTATTACCGGGCTAATTAAAAAGGAGCGTTAAAATTTGAAAAGTTGGCGTGTTGATCTACAATCACCGCAGACCAATCAGATGATAAATATAAGGTAAATACCATGTACAAGAAGGAGGTCGCCCGTATTCTCATTGTAGATGATGAATCGGTAAACCTGAAGTTGCTGGATAAGATGTTGTCTGCTCAAGGCTATAGTAATTTGGTGTTGGTGCAGGATTCCAGACAGGTACTGGAGACTTATCGACAGGCTCGTACTGACCTGATTTTGCTGGACATTAATATGCCTCATCTGGATGGTTTTGAGGTGATGGAACAGCTTAAGGCACTCAACGACCCTCTATTTCCGCCTGTGGTGGTACTCACCGCACAGCATGGCCAGGATTTCTTGTTGCGGGCTTTAAACTCAGGCGCTCGCGATTTCATCACTAAACCTTTCTATTGTAATGAGCTATTGGCGCGCGTGCGCAATATGCTCGATGCACAATTGATGCATCGTATGCTCTACGACCAAAAAGCCGTATTGGACGAAATGGTGCGGACGCGTACCGACGAGTTGCGCCGTACCCGGTTACAGGTGGTACAACAGCTCGGACGCGCTGCCGAATATCGCGATAACGAAACCGGCAACCATATTCTGCGGATGAGCCACATCTCGGCCTTGCTGGCAAAATCCATCGGCTGGAATGAAGCCG
Source organism: Methylobacter sp. (assembly GCF_036845245.1). NCBI lineage: Bacteria > Pseudomonadati > Pseudomonadota > Gammaproteobacteria > Methylococcales > Methylococcaceae > Methylobacter > Methylobacter sp. The sequence goes on along the minus strand of NZ_DAIUEH010000006.1, from coordinate 116,424 downwards.
ATTGCGAGTTAATGTTGCATGCCAGTCCGATGCACGACATCGGTAAAATCGGTATTCCTGACCATATTCTGCTTAAGCCCGGCCAGTTCGAACCCGAAGAATGGGAAATCATGAAAACCCATGCTGTCATCGGCGCCAATATTCTCGAAGGCGATGATTCCGATTTGATGAAGTGCGCCGGCGAAATTGCATTGACTCATCATGAGAAATGGGACGGCAGCGGTTATCCTCGCGGTCTGGCCGGTGAAGTCATCCCGTTGACCGGTCGTATCGCGGCGCTGGCTGATGTGTTCGATGCACTGACTTCGGTGCGACCTTACAAAAAAGCGTGGTCGGTTGAGGCCGCTGTTGACCTAATCAAAAAAAATAGCGGTACGCATTTTGATCCTGACCTGGTAACTGTGTTCTTGGAACAACTGCCCGAGATTCTCAAGATTTGTGACCGGTTTTCCGAGCCGGAGAATAACGGGTGTGACCCATTTGGATCCATCCGTTGATCTGTTGAGCAGTATTCTCGATGCCGGTGCTGATCCGCAGGTGTTATAGTTGCGGATTCATTTACGCACTGCGTTAAATTCTAATAAAAGCTGATATTAAAAATAAAAAGAGATTTCTTGATGAATACTGACTTTGCTCTATTAATTGCCGGGATGCGCGACGAATTTGTGGTGGAACTGCCTGAGCGCTGCGATCTTCTTGAAGACGGTATATTGGCTCTGGAACGCGGGACGGAGAATTCTTTTGATGAACTTTATCGTCATGTCCATAGTCTTAAAGGCTCCGGAGGTACTTTCGGCCTACCGCTTATCACCCGTATTTGTCATCAGTTTGAGAGTTTCGTCAGTGATGCCCGCGAGCGATTTGATGCTTTGGCGGTTAGCTATGCCCTGAGTTATGTGGATTTGCTGCGCCGCGTTGCAGAGATTCCGGAACGGGACGGTGTTTTAGTGATGACTATCGAACAGGATCTGGAGCAACTACGCATCTCCAGCATGTCGGGCTGCTCATCAGTGTTATTGGTGGAACCCTCGGTTGCTACACGAAAGTTCTGCCAGGGAGTTCTGGAACCGCTGTCGGTGCGTTTGGTGAGCCAGGACCGTGGCTTGCCGGCGTTGGAATTACTGCTTCATCAACCGTTCGATTTACTGATTGCCGCGCGCGAACTACCCGATCTCAATGCTCTGGCACTGGTGGCGGCGCTTCGGGAATCCGGTAGCCGTAACAAGGATATTGGCGTCATTCTTATCAGCAGCAATTCAGTTCCGGCGCCGAGTTATCTGAATATTTGCACCACTATTAAGCGTGATGCGGAATTCGTGTCCACGCTTGCCCGTTGTGTCGGCGATGTATTGGCCGCTTGCAGTAATTAGGACTTTTGCGTTCCGGATTATCGCCAACTTAACAAAAACTAATCATGAAAAATGATATTCAGACCGCTCTTCTCCAGATGCGCAAGGAGTTTATTACGCATTTGCCGGAGCGTTTGAATACTCTGAGAACTCTGCTGGCAGCTATCGAGCGCGGCAGGCATGAGTCACTTGAGGACTTGCATCGGGCAGTGCATAGCCTTGTGGGATTGGCGGGCGCTCACCAACTAACGCCTGTTTCCGAGGCGGCACGACATTTGGAGCGGATCATTGCGGCTATGCCGGTTGACGAGCATGGGCTTCAGGTCATGCGTAAAGCGCTGGCTAATCTGGAAACCCAGTCAGTCAATTCGAGCTGTGATTTCGTTGCTCAAACATTAAGCAAGCAGGAGGATGTTCCACGCATCGCACTAGTTAGCAAGGATGAGGAGTATTCCGGCTGGCTGCGGTCCATGCTTGAGCAGGCAGGTTACCGGGTTGAAGTATTTCAAGAATTTGCGGCTTGCCTGGCAATCGAACCGCCGTCCGCAGTTATCATGGATAGGATGATTCCTGACGACGACGACACCGGTGCGCAAGCTATAGCGGAGCTGAAAAAGCAGAGCCTTAACGGTTTTCCGGTTATCTTTATTTCAGTACGGCAGGATATGGCAGCGAAGCTTGCTGCTTATCGGGCGGGAGCCACCCGTTATCTGACCAAGCCGATAGATATTGATGCATTGTTACGCGTAGTTGCCGACTCTGCCGCGCTGACGCCGACGGAACCTTTTCGGGTGTTGCTGGTTGATGATGACTCCGACCAGCGGGCGCTTTACGGTTTAATTTTGCGACAAGCCGGCATGACGGTGCTGGAAGCCGGCAATCCCTTGCTGGTTCCGGAAATGCTGGAAGACTTCGCGGCCGAGGTGCTGGTATTGAATATGGTTATGGCGAAATGTTCCGGTCCGGAGCTGGCAGTCATTTTGAGAGATGACGAACGCTATGTCCGGGTACCGATTGTTTATCTGTCGACGGAAACTTATGCATCCAAGCAATTCCTGACTTTGAATTGCAGCGGCAACCATTTTTTGGCTAAACCGGTTGAGCCGCACCATCTGGTTGCGGCAGTCGCTTTGCAAGCACGGTGTTTCCGTCAAACGCGGGTACAGACGGAATCAATGCGCGCTACGCTTTATGAACGGGAACGGCAGCAACAGGCTCTTGATATTCATGCTATCGTCAGTGTAACGGATGCTGCCGGTACGCTGATTTATGTTAATGACCGGTTTTGCGAGATCAGCGGTTACAGCCGGAATGAGTTGTTGGGCCGAAATCATCGTATCGTCAAGTCGAGCGAACATTTACCCGGATTTTATCTCGACATGTGGCAAACGATTGTATCCGGTAATATCTGGCGGGGTGAGGTTTGCAACCGGCGTAAAAACGGCAGCTTATATTGGGTGGAAACCAGTATCGTGCCTTTTATGGATAATGCCGGACGGCCACCCTATCAGTATGTTTCCATTCGTACCGACATCTCCCACATTAAAAAAGCCGAGCTGCGCTTGCGTTTGCTGGACCGGGCCGTGGAGGCCAGCGCCAGCAGTATCAGCATGGCGGATGCCAACAAGCCTGATATGCCGTTAATCTACGTCAATCCGGCTTTTGAATATATTACCGGCTATAGCCGCAATGAAGCGATTGGCCGTAATGCCCGTTTTTTACAGGGCAAAGAGACGGATCAGCCCGGCTTGGATGAAATTCGTGCCGCGTTGCATGAAGGACGCGCCGGAGGCGCTCTGTTGCGTAACTACCGCAAAAATGGGGCGCCGTACTGGAATGAGTTACGCATAGCGCCGGTGCATGACGAACAGGGGCGGTTGAGCCATTTCATAGGTATTTCCGACGATGTTACCGAGCGTCGCAATGCCGATGATGCACTCATTAAAAGTGAAGAGCGTCTGCGGCGCAGTCAGCGTTACGCTAATATCGGTACCTGGGACTGGAATATTCAGACCGGAACAGTTATCTGCTCTGAACGTATCGGGTCATTGTTCGGTTATCCTGAAGGTAAGCGGGAGATTTCCTTTAAGTGTTTTCTTAACGGCGTACATCCTGATGATCGGCGGAAAGTGATTGATGCGGTCGATGCCTGTGTGCAACAGGGAGCCGAGTACAATATCGAACATCGTTGCGTATGGCCGGACGGCACAGTACGCTGGCTGCTTGAACGTGGCGATGTGGTACGCAGTGAGGACGGCGCTCCGCTGAATATGTTGGGCGTGGTACAAGATATTACCAAACGCAAGCTTGTTGAACTCAAGAGTTTGAAGCAGCAGGCGCGACTGGTTATTTTCAAACATATCATCGAAAACGTGGCGGACGGTGTGATCACTATCGACCCGGCCGGCATCATCCGCTCTTTTAATCCCGCCGCGGAAAAACTTTTTGGTTATAGCGCTACGGAGATAGTTAACCGTAATGTCAGCCTATTAATGCCGGAGCCCTATCGTAGCGAGCGCGGCCGATATCTTACTCTGCATAATGCCGGGCAATTCGCCGGTATTATTGGTAAGCAGCTTGAATTGCCGGGACAACATAAAGACGGCACAATTTTTCAGCTGGAACTGGCTGTTACATTAATGGAAATCGACAAAAGCAAACATTTTGTCAGTATCTTGCGCGACATTAGCCAGCGCAAACAGTATGAGCAGGAGATCATCGCAGCCAGGGATGAAGCGGAGAGCGCCAACAACGCCAAGTCCGAGTTTTTGTCCAATATGTCGCACGAATTACGCACACCGATGAATGCCATTCTGGGCTTCGGGCAGCTGCTGGAAATAGATGCCGGGCTTAATGAGGATCAAGCCGATTATGTTGACGAGATACTGAAGGCCGGCCGGCATTTGTTGGAGCTTATTAACGAAGTACTGGATCTGTCCAAGATTGAGTCAGGCAATATCAATCTGTCGCTGGAGCCGTTGTCTTGTGCCGAGCTGATAGCGGAGTGCCTGACCCTGGTCAAGCCTATTGCCCAAATGCAGGGCATCACCATAACTGATATAGCAATCGGCGATTATGTGATATTCGCCGATCGTACCCGGTTAAAGCAGGTGCTGTTAAATCTGCTTTCCAATTCCATTAAATACAACCGTCCGCAGGGAGATGTATCGATTCAATCTACTGTGCAGGATGGTCTTGTGCGTCTGGCAGTGTCCGATACCGGCTACGGTATCCCGGCAGCACGGATACAGGAACTTTTTCAGCCGTTTTCGCGTTTGGGTGCGGAAGACACTGATATTGAGGGCTGCGGCATCGGGTTGACCATCAGTCGTCGGCTGATGAAAATGATGGGCGGTACTATAGGCATGGAGAGCGAGGAGGGGAGAGGCAGTATTTTCTGGATTGAACTGCCGCAAGTCGATTCGGGGCCTGGTATTCAAAGCTGTAGCCTGGAACAGGTAAGAACATCTAAGGCAGAGCTTGGCGTCGAATATCGTTATACAGTACTTTATATTGAGGATAACCCGGCCAACCTCAGATTGATCGCCCAGATTCTGGGTAGAAACCCTCAATTTCGTCTGATTACGGCGCATAATGCGGAGCTAGGGTTGGAGCTGGTTTCGGCGCATCATCCTGATTTGGTTCTGCTCGATATTAATCTGCCGGGTATGGATGGTTATCATGTGTTAAGTGTGTTTCGCTCTCTGGATTCGGTAAAAAAGACACCGGTGATTGCTATTAGCGCCAACGCCACACCACGCGATATCGAACGGGGTAAGTCGGCAGGTTTTGATGAATACATCACCAAGCCTGTTGATGTCACGCATTTTCTTGAGACTGTGGATCGTCTGATTTCTAAGTTTTCCGATGGTGAGGAAAAATGAGTCATTTAATCGCTAATAAATTGAATAATTGAGTTGTGAAAAATCCCCTGAAAGTTATCGCAGTACTGGCGCTAGTGACTATTCTGATCATTGCCGTGTTCATGATCAGGCGACATTATTCGGTGGCTGTAATCCCGATCAAAATCGGCGTATTGCATTCGTTGACCGGCACCATGGCAGTCAGCGAAAAACCGTTGGTAGATGCGGTACGTTTGGCGGTTGAACAAATTAATGGGAAGGGCGGGTTGCTCGGGCAACCGGTGGAAATGATAGTGGCCGATGGCAAGTCCGATCCGAAAGTGTTTGCCGCAGAAGCCGAACGGTTGATTGAAAAAGACCATGTCAGTGTGCTGTTCGGGTGCTGGACATCTGCCTGTCGCAAAGCAGTGAAACCGATTGTTGAAAAACACCGGCATTTGTTATTTTATCCGGTGCAGTACGAAGGCATGGAGCAATCGGCTAATATTTTGTACACCGGCGCCGCACCTAACCAGCAGATTGTACCGGGTACCCGTTGGGCTACGCAGAAATTTGGGTTACGTGTTTATCTGGTGGGCTCGGATTATGTTTTTCCCCGCACTGCCAATATTATTATTGCTGATCTGATTAATGCCTCGGAAGGTAAAATTCTTGGTGAACGTTATCTGCCGTTGGGTGGGACTGACGTAGAAGCAATTATCGAAGATATTGTCCTGAGAAAGCCCGACGTAGTGCTCAATACGCTTAATGGCGACAGCAATGCCGTGTTCTTTTCCGCTCTGGTCAAAGCCGGGCAGGGGGGGCTGCCGGTGGTGTCTTTCAGCGTCGAAGAAAACGGAATGCAAGCTTGGAATGGCGGGCAACTTACCCGGCATTACGGTGTCTGGAGTTACTTTCAGTCTTTGCCGGGGGAGGAAAATCAGCGTTTTGTCAGCGCGTATCGGATTCGTTTTGGCGCTGACCACGTCACCAGTGATCCGGTTGAAGCGGCCTATGTAGGCGTTAATCTATGGGCTCAGGCGGTGCAGAATGTAAATTCCATTGAACCCGTCCGAGTTAATCCGGCTTTATTGCGGCAGAGCATCAAGAGTCCCTCCGGGATAGCGGCGGTCGATGCGGACAGCCGCCATTTATGGAAAATGATGCGAGTGGGCAAAGTCCGTGCCGACGGACAGTTCGAGCAAGTGTTTGTTTCCGGCGCTCCGCTAAGGCCGACTCCCTGGCCTAGCTACCGTAGCCGCGATTTGTGGCAAGCTCTGCTGGAAAGAGATCAGTCATGATCTTCGGCAAAATCACTTCGCGCCTGATGTTGGGTTTTCTATTGCTGTCATCGTTGCCGCTGGCAGGGATGGCTTGGCTTTACGTCCAGGCTTTTGAACGCACGCTGCAGCACTTGGAACTGGAAAACCTGTCTTCTCTTGCCGACAAAAAAGCGGATCAGATTAATACCTATGTAAACGAGCGTCTGACCGACAGCCGATTATTGGCAAAATCATTTGCCGCTCTCGACACCTTGCAAGCTCACATCGGTCAAAGTACGGCATCGCCGGGCTATTCGGCCCAAGAACAGGTTTATCGCGATTATTTTCGTACGTTGCTCGATAGTGTGGGTTATTACGATTTGTTGCTGATCGATATGACCGGCAATGTCGTGTTTTCTATCCGGCATGAGTCTGATTTCAATAGTAATCTCAATACCGGCCCGTATCGAGATAGTGCGTTGGCTGCCGCTCACCGTGAAGCCATTGCGCTGTTCGAGATGCAAATCACACAGGCTCAGCCCTACGCCCCTTCTGCCGGTAAACCTGCCATTTTTATCGTCGCACCGGTGTTTAAGGCAGGCAGAATAATCGGTACTCTGGCTCTGCAAATGGATTTGGACAAACTCACCGCCGTCACCAGCGATACGACCGGCTTGGGCAAGACAGGCGAAACAATCCTGGCGCAACTCGATGACGATGGCGCGCTTTATGTCGGCAATATGCGGCATGTTCCGGATGCGGCCTTTCGTTATCATATTGCGATGGATAAGATAGCCAAACCGATGCGTTCAGCGCTTGCCGGCGAACATGACAAGGGCATTAGCCGTGATTACGCAGGCGTGGATATTATCGGTGCCTGGCGCTATCTGCCCGCTTTACGCTGGGGCATGGTGGTAAAAATGGATACCTCCGAGGCTTTTGCTCCGCTTTACCGCCTACAAAAACTCGGTTTGGCCGTATTGAGTCTTGTATTGCTGGCTGCAAGCATAATTGCGCTGTTATTTGCTCATGCCCTGGTCGCTCCGATCCGGCAGTTGATCATCGCTACGGAACAGATTGCAAAAGGGGATTTGAATCGTCGAGCACCGCTGGTCGGGTGTGATGAGTTTCAGCAATTGGCCGTCTCTTTCAATACCATGACGGAACATTTGCAATTTCATTATAAGGATCTTGAACAGCAGGTCGGACAGCGTACAACCGATATCAGGCTGGCTATGGAGCAGTTGAATGACGCCCAGCATATTGCTCAGGTAGGGAGCTGGGAGCTGGATTTAAATAACAATGTGTTGGTCTGGTCCGATGAAATTTATCGCCTGTTTGAAATCGATAAAAACCAGTTCGGCGCGACTTACGAAGCATTTCTCAATGCGATACATCCGGAAGACAGCGATGCCGTTAATGCGGCTTACAGCCGATCCTTACAGACCCGTGAGTCGTATGAGATGACCCACCGTTTGTTAATGCCGGACGGACGGACTAAGTATGTGACCGAACGAGGTGCATCGTATTTTGATAACGACGGTAAGCCTATCCGGTCGGTAGGCACGGTGCAGGATGTGACCGAACTTAAGCAGGCGGAGCTGGCGCTTAAACAACTTAATGAAGAGCTCGAGCTGCGGGTACAACAGCGTACCGAGTTATTGCTTCAGGCAAAAGAAGAAGCGGATCGAGCCAATAACGCCAAGTCTGAATTTTTATCGCGCATGAGCCATGAACTGCGTACACCGATGAATGCGATCATGGGCTTTGCGCAATTACTGGAAACAGACTCGGAAACTCCTCTGACGCTAGATCAAGCCGACAATGTCCGCGAGATTCGCCATGCCGGACAGCACCTGCTGGAGTTGATCAATGAAGTATTGGATCTGGCGCGTATAGAAACAGGCCGGATTGAGCTGTCGCTGGAGCCGGTAGAAGTGCGGTCGCTGATCGGAGAATGCGTAGCATTGTTGCAGCCATTGACTTCAGAGCGCCGGATCGAATTGAACCTGGACATAGACGGCATCGGCACCGTGCAGGCCGACCGGCTGCGATTGCGTCAGATCCTGCTTAACCTGCTGTCTAACGCCGTCAAATATAATCGCGATAAGGGCAGCGTCCGGATTACCTGCCAACTCGCAGCAGAGGGCAGGGTCAGCATTGCGGTGCGCGACAGCGGACGCGGTATCGCAGCTGACGCCTTGCCGCGCCTGTTTCAACCTTTCGAGCGTATAGAATCGGCTTATGATGGTATTGAAGGCGCCGGTATCGGACTGGCACTGTCCAAACGCCTGGTCGAGGCGATGGACGGCAGTATCGGCGTAGAAAGTATGGTCGGGGAAGGCAGTACTTTCTGGATTGAGCTGCCTGCGGCCGTGGCTGAAGATTACCTGCCGCCGGATTCCGGCGTCGGCGCGTCGGTGCAAAATACTTATGATGCAACGCATACTGTACTTTATGTCGAAGATAACCCGGCCAATCTGCGGCTGGTACGGAAAATAATTTCGGCGAAAACTTGTCTGTTGATGCTTGATGCCCGTACCGCCGAGCAAGGGCTGGACATCGCGCGAACGCGTCATCCCGATCTTATTTTGCTCGATATCAACCTGCCGGGCATGAATGGGTTTGAAGTCTTGCGCCACTTACAGGACAATCCTGTTACTTGCGATATTCCGGTAATTGCCATCTCTGCCAATGCGATGGAGCGGGATGTAAAAAAAGGCTTAGCCGCCGGTTTTACCGATTATTTGACCAAACCGCTGGATATTCCCAAACTTCTGGCTTTGTTGGACATGTTACTCAAATGAAAGCGTTAACAGGCGGCCTCCCGGAAATCAGCTGAGGAAACAATAAGGCGGTTTGGAGCAGTATTTTCAAGCATGCTCAAAATAATCCGTCGCTTCAGGTTCGTTCCGATAGCACAGGTATATTTTTTTATTCAACCGGATCATTATTTCCGAAAAGAGCATAGTTGCATGCATATCCCCATTAACATACCTGCCGCCGATGAAGCGGCAGCGGTTCGCGCTGAGCAGGTGCGGTGGCTTTATGCCAATATTCCAATGGCATTGATTGGGAATGCGTTGGTAGCATTGATTGTTTCGGGTATGCAGTGGGGAGTCGTAGCTGCGTCCGCTATCATCGCTTGGCTGGTAGTTATAATGATTACGCTGGCTGTACGTATGCTGCTGTTTATCGCACATCGCCGCGCCGGGTCAACTGATGATCGCATCTGGTTGCAGCGTTTTCGTATTAGTATCACGGCTATTGGCATGGCATGGGGACTGGCAAGCCTATTGATATTTCCTCCGCATAATCTTCCGTATCAGGTATTTCTGACTTTTGCGCTTGGGGGCATGGCGTCTGCGGCCATTACTACGCTGTCAATCGATAGAATATCCTTATTGGCATTTACATTACCTACGCTGGTTACGGTGGTTGTGCGTTTGTTGCTTGAGGGTACAGAAATCCAGACCACGATGAGTGTGATGATTTTATTATTTCTGCTGTTTACAGATATAGTTTCGCAACGCACCTACCGTACTCTGTGCGAGAACATGATGCTGCGTATTTCCGTCGCTAGGCGCGAACAGGAGCTCAGCTCCTTGGTAGAAAGTTCTCCGGACAATATCATTCGCTACGATCTCGATTGCCGCGCAGTTTACGTTAATCATAGGCTGGAGATGACTGTGGATGTTGCTTCTGAATCGCTGATCGGCAAAACGCCGATAGAAAGTAAATTCAATACCTGCATAGGAATAGAAAATTATCAGGAAAAGCTGCAACAGGTTATCTATACAGGCAAACCGCAAGATGTTGAGGTTATGGTTCCAAATCATCATGGCGATCAGCGCATCCATCATATTCGTTTTGTTGCCGAACTCGGCAGTGATGGAAGTGTTATCGGTGCGTTCGCCTTTGGTCGGGATATTACCGAGCAAAAGCAGGCGGATGAGGCTGTGCGGCGTTCGGAAACAAAATTTCGCACACTCTACGATATGACCGGTGATGCAATAATGCTGCTGGACGAGAAAGGTTTTTTTGACTGTAATCAGGCGACTCTGACAATTTTTGGCTGTGCAACACCGGAAGCGTTCTATTCTAAGCACCCTGCCGATTTGTCACCGCCGAAGCAGCCGTGCGGTAATGATTCCAAAACGTTGGCTGTTCAGCGAATCGCTATAGCAATGGAAAAGGGAAAATATCAATTCGAGTGGATGCACAAGCGAGCCGATACCGGCGAGATCTTTCCTGTCGATGTGCTGCTCAGTGCGATGGAACTGGACGGCAAACCCGTTATCCAGGCCGTGATCCGCGATATCTCCGAACGTAAGCAAACGGAAGCGGATCTACGTATCGCCGCAATTGCGTTAGAGTCTCTGGAGGCCATCGCTATCACCGATGCAGATCAGATTATTCTAAAAGTCAATCAGGCTTTCACCCGGATCACCGGATACACTGCCAAGGAAGCTATAGGCCTGACTCCCGGTTATTTGCTTAAATCGGGCCGCCAGAGCGCACAGTTTTACAAGGCGATGTGGGATAGCCTGAGCCGGGATAAGTACTGGCAAGGGGAAATCTTGAACCGTCGCAAAAGCGGCGAGATATATCCCCAGTGGCTCAGCATTATCGCCGCGACCGTTGAGGGTGAAGATGTTACGCATTATGTCGCCACGTTTTCAGATATCTCCCAGAAAAAACAGGCTGAAGAAATTATTCATAACCTGGCTTTCTATGATCCGCTTACGGCTTTGCCCAATCGCCGTTTAATGCGGGACAGGTTACAGCAGGCTTTGGTTTCCAGCGCCCGTCATCATAACCACGGCGCAATTTTGTTCATCGATCTGGATAATTTCAAGGAGCTGAACGATACCAAGGGGCATCATATCGGTGATTTGCTGCTGATTGAGATTGCCACTCGGATGCAAGCCTGTATACGCGCCGATGATACTGTTGCCCGCCAGGGAGGCGATGAGTTTCTGATTATTTTGGATGAGCTCAGTATGGTCGCCGAAGAGGCTGCGGTACAGGCCGAGACTATTGCCGAGAAAATTCGTGCGGCCATTAATCAGCCTTTCGACTTGCAGGGACATGAATACCATAGTTCATCCAGTATTGGCATTAGCTTGTTTCTCAGTCATGAACTTACCGTAGACGAGCTGCTTAAGCGCTCCGATACCGCCATGTATCAGGCCAAACGGTCAGGACGCAATGCTATACGCTTTTTCGATCCGGCTACCCATGCCGCGATGGAGATTCGGATAGCGCTTGAAACGGACCTGCGTCGCGCCTTGCCGGAAAATCAACTTAAGCTTTACTACCAGATGCAGATCAATAATGCCGGCAGCATTCTTGGCGCCGAGGTATTGCTGCGTTGGCAGCATCCGGAACAGGGAATGGTTTCTCCTTGCCAGTTCATTCATTTGGCAGAAGAAACCGGATTAATTGTTCCGATCGGCCTGTGGGTGTTGGAAACCGCTTGCAGGCAACTTAAGGCCTGGGAGCAGGATAGCAACTTGAGCCATTTGCAGCTTGCCGTCAATGTCAGCGCCTGCCAGTTTCGCCAGCCTGATTTTGTCGATCAGGTATCTACGTTATTGGCAATGATTGCCGTTGATCCAGATAAACTTAAGCTGGAGCTGACTGAAAGTTTGGTGTTGGACGATATTAACGAGACTATCCTTAAAATGCAGGCGCTCAAGAAGATCGGAGTCCATTTCTCTATAGATGATTTCGGCACCGGCTATTCGTCGCTGGCTTATTTAACGCAGCTTCCGCTTGATCAATTGAAAATAGACCAGAGTTTCGTACGCAATGTTGCCGTTAAACCTACCGATGCGGTGATTGTGCAGACGATTATCGGTATGGCGATCAATCTGGGAATTGATGTCATTGCCGAAGGCGTGGAAACAGAAGAGCAACGGGATTTCCTCGAATGTAACGGCTGTTTCACTTATCAGGGATTCTTATTCGGTAAGCCGATGCCGGTAGAGGACTTTGAAAGAGAGTTGCTCGGACAATACGTTTAATTGATATCTCATTGGTTAAAATAAAGAGGAATTCAAATGCTGTTACGACAACTCACCGATGATGATCGCGGCGCTTATGTTCATATGCTGCATCGTTCCTTCAATATCTGGTATAGCTCGCATGGTTGGCCATCCGATTATTTCGCTTGCGCGCCTGAGCAGGTGGGTATTTTTCTTGATATTTACAACGACATCAGCCCCGGCGGCAATATTGCCGCGTTTGACCCGGACACCGGCAAACTGATGGGCGCCTGTTTTTTTCATCCACGAGAACATCATGTCAGCCTTGGCATCATGTCGGTGAACCCTGATTATTTTCAGCGCGGGGTCGCGCGGGCGCTGGTCGATTATATTGTCGATTTTACCGAGTCGCACCAATATCCCGCACTACGGCTGGTCGGCAGCGCTATGAATATGGATTCGTTTTCACTGTACAACCGTTCAGGTTTTATCCCTCGCTGTAGCTATCATGATATGGTGCTGCCCGTGCCGATTGCCGGACTTCAGGTGCATTACTCGCTACGTGACCAAGTACGGGAAGCCGTTTCGGCGGATGTTGATGCGATGGTGGCTCTGGAAATGGAAGTCAGCGGTATCAGCCGCGTAAACGATTACCGGTATGCGATCGAAAACCCGCGCGGTGTATTACAGGCTTTGGTATTTGAAGGTATTGACGGCACTATCGAGGGATTTATGATTTCCATTAAAGATCCCGCGCTGAATATGCTTGGGCCTTGCGTGGCGCGTAGCGAGCAAGCGACATTAGCATTACTACTGCAAGCGGCGGAGCGCTTTCGAGGCAGCGCGCCGCTGTGTGTGATTCCGATGGATAAGCGCGAACTGGTTGAAACGCTTTACGATTGGGGCGGACGTAATGTGGAAATCCATCTGTTTCAAGCACGCGGAAAATTTCAAGCGTTTAACGGGGTCAGTCTGCCGAGTTTTTTGCCTGAAACCGGTTAAGCCATGCTTGGAACAGTATAAATTGGCGAAGCGGCAGGCATAGCCATGAATTATTTTTTGCCCATGCGGATTTTAATGACGGGATTTTTCCCGGTATTTTCTCTTAATGAATTGATGTTGTTAATTATTTTTTGATCTATGATGCAGTTTTTAATATAAGGCTTATTCTCAAAATAGACGCTTTCGATTTCCATGCCGGGTTTTAGTTGCATCCATGAGATTTCCATAAGCGGGCGCTCCATGGCAGTATTTTGTTGTGCGCCAAGTAGTCTGCTGTTTTTCCATGATTTTTCGAGTTTAGGGAGTTCAATAACCACATCCTCTTCAATGCTTGTATCGTCTTTGAGCACTTTAATGAAAGTGTCGATAACATCAGGATCATAATAACTTTCTTTTCGAGACATCAAGTGACTGATTGCAGTGCTGACGGACATGACTTCGCCGTTCATTGATCCTTCAAGATACTTGATATAGTCTCTGATCACATTGAGAATACGTGATCCCAACGGAATTTTTTGTTTAGCCAAACCGTCGGGAAAGCCTGAGCCGTCATAGCGTTCATATTGATGCCGGATTAGAATGGAAGCACCTTTTAACGGTGGTAATCCCTTCAATAACGCTTCACCTTCTACAGCATGTTTTAAATAACGGCTTATATCGAGGAGAGGTATCGAGTAATAAGGCTCTAACAGCAAGCTATCCTGCAAACTCATTTTGCCGATTTGTATCAGCAAGCCGGCATAAAAAATATTTTTTCTCTCTTCTGTGCTCATGCGCAGCTCACGCGCAACCGACAAGGCTTTTTCGGCGATATATTTAGATTGTCCGCTTTTAATGCCTGGACGCATTTCAATAATCCGGGAGAACACTTTTATCGATTCAATATATTGCTTCTCCAGATTCTTATTTGCCCGGTCAAGATGCTGCATAGCCGTATTGAGCTGTTCGGTACGTTGCTCGACTTTTTCTTCCAGATGTTCGTTGAGCTCTTTTAATTCTTTATTTTGCAGGTGAACAAGGCTGGATAAGCGATCCCGTTCTTCGCGCAGGCGTTTTTGTTCCAGCGCATTGCGAATCAGTAACTTAAGTTCTTCATCATTCCAGGGTTTATTGCAATAATTGTAAATACGCCCTTTATTAACGGCATCAATCGTTGATTGCAAATCGGCATAGCCGGTCAGCAAAATACGGATGGTCTCAGGCCATTGCATGAAAACTTCGGATAGAAATTCCGCACCGCTCATTTCCGGCATACGCATATCGGAAACAACCAGATCAACGACATTTTGCCGCAATATCTCCAGCCCTTCTGCGCCGGTTGAGGCAAAGTAGGTGGTATAAGGTTCATTATGAAATAAGCGGCGCAGGGATTTAAGCACATTTATTTCATCATCGACAAACAAGACCGCAGCAGGCTCGTCGTGTAAGCCGTTAGCGAGTTCGGTCAGCATAACCACTCCAGTTTTATTTCAATTGGCATATCCGCCATGTTACGCATTTTCAATAATCGCTCCGGCAATTGGTAAAATAATTTTGAACGTCGTTCCTTTATTTAATTGGCTGCTCACTTGAATTTCTCCTTGATGTTTTTTAATAATATTGTAAGAAACTGAAAGTCCTAACCCGGTGCCTTTACCCACCGGCTTGGTAGTAAAAAAAGGATCGAAAATTTTACTCAGGTGCTCAGGAGCTATGCCTTTGCCGGTATCGCTGATTTCCACCCAAGCGTAATCGCCTTCTGTTCCGGTACGCAAGGTGATAATGCCTTTATTTTCGATAGCGTGTGCGGCATTGATCAGCAAATTCATGAATACCTGATTAAGTTGGTGCGGCAAGCATTTTACTTCGGGTAGATAACCGAATTCTTTGATAATTGTTACTTTGTATTTAATTTCATTGTTAACAATATTGAGCGTACGTTCAAGCCCTACATGTAGATCGGTCCATTGACAGTCATCACCGCCCAGATGGGAGAAGTCTTTAAGATCTTGAATAATCTTTTTTACCCGTGTAGCGCCTTCATGAGATTCTTCTAATAAATCGAGTACATCAGTCTTCAAAAACTCCAGGTCTATTTTTTGTTTAAAGGCTTCAATGTCTGCGAACTGTTCGGTATTGGAACCGGTTGCTTCATGTTGTTCGTAGATCGCCACCAGTGCCAGCAAATTATCGATATAATTTTTTAATGACGTCAGATTGGAGTTGATATAGCCGATAGGATTATTGATTTCATGCGCTACTCCGGCAGCCAATTGACCGATAGATGCCATTTTCTCCGATTGCACCAGATGCGCTTGCGTTTCTTTTAACTGATTGATTAGCAAGAACTGCTGGTTTTTTTCAAATTCCAAGGTCCGATTAATTTCGATAAGTTCTTGGGTGCGCTTTTCAACGTCTTCTTCCAGTTGCGCATTGCTGCGAGCGAGCACGGTCTCGGCTTGTTTTTGCCCGGTAATATCCATGCCGCAACCCATTAAACCGGCAAAACTCCCGTTTTTCCGCACTCGGGGTACAGCTGTTTCATAGATCCAGGTGATTTTGCCGTCGGCGGTCAGCACGCGGTATTGAATTTTGAATTTACTGAGTTCTTCGGCAGCGCGGCTATAGGTTTGGGTCACTTTGTCCCGGTCTTTGGGATGTATGGTGTTTAGCCATCGCTCGCGGGTGAGGGTATCGAATTGTAAATTGAACGTGGAAAACCAAAAGTGATTGCAAAAAATCGGCACATGATTCGCATTGGTGATCCAGATTAATGCAGAAATATTTTCGGCCAGTTCCTTAAAGCGGTTTTCGCTCTCGCGCAGGGCCGAGTATAGATTACTCTGCATAATTTCATCGTGTTCGTGTTTATCGATTCGGATTTGTTCGGCATCAATGCCATTAATAAGGCTGAGCGCCATTCGTTTGTCGGTGCTGAGGATATGATGACAAAGCCAGTTGACCAAGTAGTCCATCAGGTCCTCCGAAAGAGCGTTAATATCGGCCTGGACTTCGCACTGGACGGCCTTCATTTTGGCTATAAATTCTTTGTGCTCCGCTTCATGTACGGCATATATCGTTGGATTAAACTTTGCCGCGGACATCAGCTGTTCTTCATGCTGAAAGTGGTACACCGTATAATCAATTAAGCTATTTATAATTTTGATGATGGTGTCACGGTCAGCGCCGATGGCGACAGCTTCGTCCAATTGGTTAGCTAAATCGACAAGATGTTTATGTTGTTCGTCAACAGACTTTATACCCAGCACCAGCTGGTTATTCCAATTCAAAATAGTCATATCATTTTGCAAGAAAGATAAGAAGGGGAGTCTGCATCAGGGCGTAATTCTTTAATAGCATATTTATTCGGCAGCATGCTGACTTTTAATAAAATACAAATGACGCTGATGAGACGGGTTTAAATGAATTTCCAAAGCAGTCGGCCGGGACACGCTTATCATCAAAATCTATTGGGCCTGTTTTTACAGAAGGACATTGCCGGATCATTCCGTCATTCTCGTAATATCATGCTGTTCGATTGGCAGCGTAATTGTGAAAGTTGATCCGGCTCCGACGGTACTGTTCACGTCAATAATACCGTGATGTTTGGCGACGATACCCCAAGAAATCGAAAGACCAAGGCCGGTGCCTTGCCCCACCGGCTTCGTTGTAAAAAAAGGGTCAAAAATTCGTTTGAGGTTTTCCGGCGGGATACCGGCGCCTGTGTCGGTAATTATAATCTGGATCGCAGCGTCATCGTTTGGGCATACGCGCGTAGTAATAATGATTTCGCCTTGCTTTTCAATGGCATGTCCCGCATTGACCAGTAAGTTCATAAAAACCTGGTTGAGTTGTGAAGCAAGGCAGAGGATTTGCGGTAAATCCTCGCAATAGTGTTTGGTTACTACACATTTGTACTTGAGATCGTTCCAGACAATATTTAGCGTTGAATCGAGTCCTTTATGCAGATCGACTGTTTCCCATTCCGATCCTCCAATGCGGGAAAAATTCTTCAAATCATCTACGA
Organism: Methylobacter sp.; assembly: GCF_036845245.1. NCBI lineage: Bacteria > Pseudomonadati > Pseudomonadota > Gammaproteobacteria > Methylococcales > Methylococcaceae > Methylobacter > Methylobacter sp. The sequence goes on along the minus strand of NZ_DAIUEH010000006.1, from coordinate 98,973 downwards.
TTTTTCTCATTCGTGACAGGCCGTCTTTTGATTCCGCTATCAGTTCGAAAATATCAGATTTCACATATTCGAAATTTTTTTCTGCTTGTAACTCAATTAAATTAGTGGTCTCATCGTTCCGCGCGGTAGCTTGGCAAGCAGCAGTTATTTCTAAAATGTCTTTAATATAGCTTTCAAGAGTCCCGAGATTGGAATAAACGAAAGCAATAGGGGTGTTCAATTCGTGAGCGACACCGGCAGCTAACTGCCCGATTGTGGACATCTTCTCAGATTGCAATAACTGACTTTTAGCTTCAGCCAATTGAAGAAGTTTTTCTTCGTATTGCTTGCGTTCAGTAATATCCCGTACTGTAGCCAGAAGCACAAACTTTCCATCCAATTCCATAGAATTTAATGCCACCTCGGCAAGAAAATTTTTACCGTTATCGATACGCCGGTGTAACCATTCAAATCTATAGCTTCCCCCCTGTTCCAGAGCCTTGGCGATCATCTCTTTAGCATAATCCGATGAATTTCTACCGCATGGCTGCATAGGACTTGAGAAATCGCTGGGGTGCTTGGTATAAAAGTCCTCTTTGGTTTCGCAGCCGAATATGGCTAAGGCTGCGTCATTGCAGTCAAAATAACCGCGTTTGTCCAAAAGCATTACGGCTTCGCTTGTGGATTCGTAGAGTGTGCGGAACTTCATTTCAGATCGTGCAAGTACGTATTCAACCCTTTTACGCTCGGTAATATCTCGCAATGCTGCGGCAATTAGTAATCCATTGGACGTATTGATAGGACTGAAGCTGGCTTCGACAGGAACTTTCTTGCCTTCTCGAGTTTTGATGGAAAGTTCATGTTGCTTGCTCACCGGTCTGGTTTGGGTGGCGGCATGCATATAATTTTCGTGCAATTTACTGTATAAATCATGCTCTCCATCCGCCAATAAAATATTAACCGGTTCGCTTAATAGCTCATTTTTGGTATATCCAAGTAGTTCTTCAGCCTGATGATTGACCATATCAATCAAGCCGTGGCTATTTACGATCACCATGGGGTCGGGTGTCGATTCCAGCAATGCGCGAAATTGCATCTCCCGTTCCCGTAGATCAGTCTCGGCTGCGATACGCTTGCTAATGTCGCTGAACAAAGCAAAGGAATACAATATTTCTCCGTCATCGTCGGTGACTGAATTGCTATTAATCAAACAAGGTAATACGCGTCCATCGGGACGGTTCAGCTTTGCTTCCATTCGATAGTTATCCTGCATTGCGCCGCTGTTATCAGCAATAATTAAATCTCCGTAAAACTTGCCCACTATTGACTGTTTATCAATGCCCATCAGGACCTGCATGGCGTGGTTACATTCTGTAATAATGCCGTTTTGATCCATCATCACGAAACCTTGGCTGGTCGACGCGAGAATGGCATTAATACGGACACGAGCATGAGCGATTTTTATCCCCAGGTAAGTAAATATTAAACCACTTAAAATTAATAAGATGGCGATAGAAATAACAGCGATTGCAAGAACATTGGGGCTTGTTGAAACAATGATTCGATCATGGCTATTGTGAGAATGAACAAAATACACCGATTCCATAGCTATATAATGCATGCTGGATATCGCACCTCCCAGTACGCAGCCTCCCAGCAGCGAAGCAACGAATGAGTTTGTAATTCCCTGTAATCTGGACAGTAAGGTCTTGATTAACAATGCAGCAACCGATAAACAAACAGCGGCGGCAAGAGACAAAATGAATAGCTTTAAATTATAACGCAATATGCCATCTAGATGGATTGCCGCCATGCCGGAGTAGTGCATCAGGCCAATACCCGATGCCATAATTATGCCGCTCAGCACTAATTTGTTTAAAGAAATATTTTTTTTACTGGTAACAATATCTAACGCCACTGCTGCTGCAAAAATGCCGGGCAACACGGATAAACCGGTAATCCATGGATCGTAATTTACCTCACAATCAAGCTGAAAAGCCAACATGCCAATGAAATGCATCGCCCATACGCCGCCGAGGATCAGTGCACCGATTGCCAACCAGAGATAGCGTTGATCACCACGCGCCAATCGATCAACCATCTCAAGCGAACTGAAAGACGCAAAAATTGCGATGAGTACTGAAACAATCACCATAGGTATGTTATAGCTTCTGTTATATACCTGAGCCATATCAGTTAGTGAGTTTAGAACAAATATATCAAGCAATTGCCCTGCTCCTTTAGCGGTGTTGACGAAATGATAAATTATATTGTACTTAATCTATCATTTCGGGTGGAAAAACTGCCTTTTGGCAATTTATCCACTGAGTTTTTATCTTCTGAGGATTTATCTATGCAGCTGATCAGCAGTTATCCTTGTGGGTTAACCGCTATGCGAACAACAATGCCACGCTGATTGATGATGTGATGTTTATTGGGGGATGGGAGTCAGCGGATCTGCCGCGTAACCGACTACTGTATGTCATCGAAAATCCGCGTAGTGCATACAGTGTTGTTTCTGGTTAATCGGAGAGTGAGTAATGTAGAACGCATCTATTTTAGATGCGAGAGCAAGGCGAGTTAAGTCTTTCGGAAATTAAGTTAAATTAGCGAGGCTAATAACTATCGATGCATTAGTCGTTAAAATAAAGATAACCGATCTGGGTAAAAGATAAGGAGTTCAGCTCGATATAATTCGCGCTGAACTCCCTTTAGTTAAGCTAATCCGTTATATAGCAATTAAATTATCATCTTCCAGGATACCCTCCGTTCATGCCATTGCCCAGAAAAGAACCGGCCGCGGCGCCCAGTCCGGTGGCAAGAGGGTCGCCGTTACCTATTTCGTAGCCTAAAACGCTACCGACAACACCCCCGGCCAGCCCTTGGTGGGAGCGTGGATCGTTTGAATATTGTGCTTGCCGCGGATAATAATTAACTTGAGGTTGGGGATAGTAATTAATCTGCGGCGCTGGGTAATAGTTGATCTGTGGCTGCGGGTAATAATTTATTTGCGGCTGCGGATAATAGCCATGGTGGTGGCCATGGTGTCCCCAGCCGTGCCCGTGGTGTCCCCAATCGCCATCAGCATATGATATAGGTGAAAACAGGATTACAGCAGCAGTTAACTGAATTAAAAAAAGTAACTTTTTCATGGCATTTTCCTTTGAGTTATTTGGTTTGTTATTGAATTAACACAAATTAAGCTTGCAAATTAAATCGGGTTAGCGTCTTCCTGCGACTCCGTTGCCGAGATAAGAACCGGCCGCAGCGCTCAGCCCGGTAGCAATAGGGTCGCCGTTACCTATTAAACGCTACCGACAACACCCCCTGCCAAACCTTGGTGTGAGCGCGGATCTTGATAGTTTGAACGCTGGGATTGTTCCGGATAATACCTCGCTTGCTCGGAATGATGATGTCTGTGGTGTCCTCTGCCATGACCTTCCCCTCCGGATGCATAGGATGCAGATGAATAAATAGCTGCAAACATAAACAGTGGACTTAAAAAAAACGATTTTTTCATGGGTATCTTCCTTAAAATAATTGATTTAATTTGTTTCAATGTTGAGTCGGCAAAGGCAGTCGCCAGTGATAAACTTTGGATTCATATTATTCGCTTTAACCTTAATGGCTGCTTAACAAATCCAGTTGTTAAGAGGGCGCTAAAGCCTATTCTTGAATCACAATGCGCCAATTAATTGCCGGAATAATTATGCTGTGTCGCTTATAATAGACCACTTGAATTTATATTTACCCAATCTTAATGGCATCTTAATAAATGGAACAGTTTATCCCCGGCCAACGCTGGATTAGCAACACCGAGTCCGAACTCGGCTTAGGTCTTATTCTTGATGTAGCACACAAGCGGATCACTGTGCTTTTTTTGGCGTGTGACGAAAAGCGCATGTATGCGCAAGATAACGCGCCGTTAACGCGCGTCCGGTTTTCGGTAGGCGACGTTATCGAGTCGATTGACGAAGATAAAGTGACCGTTACCGGTTTAACCGAGCAGGACGGCTTGATTACTTATATAGGCAAAGATGAGGATGGACGGGAAGTTCAGCTTGACGAGGTGGAATTGAATCACCATATTCAATTTAACAAGCCTCAGGATCGCTTGTTCATTGGCCAAGTCGATCCCAGTGCCTGGTTTTTGCTGCGTTATGAAACTTGGCGCAGATTGCAACAGCATCAGCAATCGCCGGTTAAAGGTTTGTTGGGCGGTCGTGCTTCGCTGATTCCGCATCAGTTATTTATTGCGCATGAATCGGCTAACCGGTCTGAGCCGCGCATCATGCTGGCCGATGAGGTCGGCTTGGGTAAAACCATAGAAGCCGGCTTGATTTTACACCATCGGCTGATTAACGGTTTGAGCAAGCGGGTATTGATTATTGTGCCGGAAACATTGTTGCATCAATGGCTGGTGGAAATGCTTCGGCGTTTTAATCTGCGTTTTAGTATTTTTGATGAGGCCCGCTGTCTTGATACCTATGCTGAAGACGACATGCTTGCTGATGCGGAACCGAACGATGCTAACGGCGATAATCCGTTCTTAACAGAGCAATTGATTCTATGCAGCCAGGGCTTTTTTTCCAATTACCCGCGCCGCCAACAACAGGCCATAGAAGCGGGTTGGGATATGGTGATTGTCGATGAAGCGCACCATCTGGAATGGAGCGAGCAAGCGCCCAGCCCAGACTATTTATTTGTCGAGCAACTCGGCCGGATTTCTCCCAGCCTGATATTGTTGACAGCTACTCCGGAACAGTTGGGTAAAGAAAGCCATTTTGCACGGTTAAGATTACTTGATCCCGACCGGTTTTACAGTTTTGCAGCTTTTATTGAAGAAGAACGCTTGTTTGAGCCGGTGGCTAACGCGGCCAAGTTACTGTTGGCGGAGGAAACGTTGGATGAGGCCGCACAGCAACATTTAACGGTGCTGCTGAAAGATGACAATGTCGATGGTTTGCTAAAAAATCTTAACGATCCCGAAAAATCGGCTGCGGCGCGCCAAGCATTGATTACGGTGCTGCTGGATCATCATGGCACCGGACGGATTTTATTTCGGAATTCGCGGCAAACCGTGCAGGGCTTTCCCGAACGGGAACGTTATGGATATGTATTGACCGGTCAGGCAAATGCCGACGACTTGCAACAAGACCCGCGCTATTTATGGCTGGTAGACAAGGTTAAGCAATTGGCCGGTCAACGCCGCACCGGCTCCCAGCCGGTTGGCGGCATACACACCATCCCTGGCGATAAAGCGCTGGTCATTTGTAAACAGGCGCAGACTGCGATTGATCTGGAACAAACCCTGAAAAACCGCGCCGGTATTGCTTCGGCCGTGTTTCATGAAGGCATGAGCATTATCGAGCGCGACCGGGCGGCGGCTTATTTTGCCGATCCTGAAAGTACCGCTCGGCTGTTGATTTGTTCCGAAATCGGCAGCGAAGGCAGGAATTTCCAGTTTGTACATCATTTGATACTGATGGATTTGCCGACTAATCCCGATTTATTGCAACAACGGATAGGCCGTCTTGATCGCATTGGGCAGAAACATATTATCCAGATTCATGTGCCGTACCTGGAAAACACAGATAATGCCATATTGTACCGTTGGTATGATGAAGGCCTGAATGCGTTTGCCTGCAACAGCTCATCCGCCCAGCGGGTTGCGGATATTTTGCATGATGAGCTGGCGGCTGTTTTGGATAGTAAAGTTCCAGACGATATTGATGCGCTTATCACCAAAACCCGGACGCTTAGCGCCGAACTTGAAACGCAAATGCATAACGGTCGCGATCAATTGTTGGAGTTGAATTCCTGCCGCAAGGAATTGGCTGATGCGCTTATCGATCAGTTGAATGCTTACGAAAAAGAAGGCGTGCTTTGGCCTTATATGGAGGATGTTTTTGAATGCTATGGCGTGGATACCGAGTTCCATTCGCCTGATTGCTTTATTATTCGTCCCAGCGATCATTTGCGCGTCTCGCATTTCCCCGGCTTAACTGAAGACGGCATGACCATTACCGTTGACCGGCAGATTGCTTTGGCGCGGGAAGATATGCAGTTCATGACTTGGGAACATCCGGTGGTTACCGCGGCTATGGATATGGTGCTGTCCAGTGAAACCGGTAATGCCGCGATCAGCGTGATCAAACATAGCGACCTTAAAGCAGGGCAGTTCTTGCTGGAGTGTCTGTTTATCGTCGAATGTAGCGCACCTGCCGAATTACAAATCGGCAGGTTTCTGCCCCACACGCCGATTCGGGTATTGATCGATCAAAATCAAAAAGACCTGAGTGCAGATATCGACCACCGTGACTTGGTTGAAGCCGGTATCAAATTCGATAAACACAAGATCATTGCCTTTTTAAGCAGCCAGCGTCCGTACCTTATCAATATTTTGAACGTGGCCGAGCAAAAAGCTAAAGCCGATATGCAAAAACTGGTTGATGAAGCGACTCAAGCGATGCTGGAATCGCTCAGCAACGAAATCAAGCGTTTGGTCAGGCTGAAAAAAGTCAATCCGACTATCAGGACCGAGGAAATCGAGCAGCTAAAAGATATGACTATGCTGGCGCATGAAAATATCCAGGCCGCGCAGTTAAGATTGGACGCGGTCAGGTTTGTGATTACCAGTTGATATTGAAGATTTACCGCGAACGAAGCTAAAAGGATTCACCACGAAGGCACGAAGGACACGAAGAAAAATATAAAACTTCGTGACCTTCGTGCCTTCGTGGTGAGTTAAAAACTCTTTGTTGAAAATGATGGCAATGCATTAAACCCCAATCTATCCAATAAATTATGATAAATATCGGCAAAATAAATAAGCTGAATGTAGTTAAACAACAAGGCGCTGATGTCTATCTTGATGACGGCACCTCGGGGAAAGTGCTGCTGGCGGACAGGAAACTGCCGGCAAACTGCCAGGTCGGCGATACTCTGGACGTATTCGTTTATGTGGATTCGGAAGGTCATCTAGCCGCCACTACCAAAAAGCCGCTGGCCGAAGTGGGCGATATAGCTTGGCTGAAAGTGGTGTCGCTTAATTATGTCGGTGCGTTCCTGGATTGGGGATTGCCTAAAGATTTGCTGGTTCCTTTCAGCGAACAATACCATGAGATGGAAGTAGGGCGCTCTTATCTGGTCAAAGTGTTTCTCGATGACCAAAACCGTATCGCGGCCACCACCAAGATTGATAAATTGCTCAGCGATGAATCGGACGATTTCGAAGTCGGCCAAAAAGTGTCGCTGATCATCGCCGATAAATCCGATTTGGGCGTTAAAGCCATTATCAACAATAGCTACTGGGGCATGTTGTATGAAAACGAGTTATTCCAGCAGGTCAGGAAAGGCCAAAAACTGGACGGCTATATCAAGCAGGTACGTGAAGATCATAAGATCGACCTCAGCCTGCACCAGCCGGGATACGGCAAAGTCGTATCGCTAACCGATAGCATTATAGCTAAGTTGAAAGCCAATAATGGTGTGTTGATGCTGAGCGATAAAAGCCCGCCGGAAGCTATTTATGCCGCATTTGGAGTTAGTAAGAAAGTATTCAAGCAGGCCATCGGTGCGCTGTACAAGCAACAATTAATCACAATTGATAAAAGCGGAATCAAGCTTGTCGATTGATAGTCTCCAGGCACAATACCCGACATAAGCGAAAGCGGTATGGCTAAATTCAAAACCCATTATGACAATTTAAATGTATCGCGTAATGCGCCTGTAAGCGTTATCAAGGCGGCCTATAAGGTGCTTTGCCAAAACTATCACCCCGATAAATACACAGGCGGGCCTGAAGAAGCGCTTCGGATAATGAAAATTATCAATGGCGCGTATGCGGTTTTATCCGATCCGGCCAAGCGAGCCGAGCATGACCGATGGATAGACAGGCAAGAAAGAGAACATGCGGCTGATAAAGCGCAGCGTATAATGACGATCATTACAAAAAACTATGTTGAGCCGCCGGTAACGGCGCCAAAGAATCCTCTTGCCGGCCATCCGGCAACTATTAATAAATTCTGGAAAAATATTGGCTCCTTCGCCCATAAGTTACGGCTTGGCATTATCCCAAGACCCAAAAAATTAAATTGGATTCTTGGACTCATAGGCGTTGTCGGCATGGTAATTACCGTTACTGTTCTTTACGGACCGGGCTTAAAAACAAAGCCGACAGTCACGGTAGCGGCTAATCAGGATATTGAAGAAATATTAAAAAAAGCCAAGCAATTAGTTAAACAAGGCCGAGTAGTAAAAGCGTTGCCGCTTTATTTGCAGTTGGCGGTGCAGGGAAGTGCGGAAGCCCAATTTCAGGCGGGTTTAATATACACGAATGGACAAGGTATAACAAAAGATGACAAACGTGCCGTTGGCTGGTTTGCCAAGGCGGCCGAACAAGGGCATAGGGAAGCGCAAACTAAATTGGGCTTTATGTACGCGACTGGAAAAGGCGTGGCGCAGAATTATAACTCGGCAGTTTATTGGTGTTACAAAGCCGCTGAACAAGGCGATGTCATTGCGCAATTTAACCTGGGTTTGATGTATGCAAAAGGACAGGGCGTGGTACAGGATAATAGTTTGGCTATGTCCTGGTACAAAAAGGCTGCCGAACAGGGCGATGCTCACGCCCAATATAATCTGGGCGATATTTATGCAAAGGGGGTAGGTGTGCCCAAGGATAGCAAACAAGCTATTGTTTTGTATCGTAAGGCGGCAAAACAGGGCCTTACGGAAGCTATTGCTGCTTTAAAGCTGCTGGAGAGATAAGTTTGGGATTTTAATCATTACAGTTTGGCGGTTTGCTTCATTTCAGGCAACGGCATACTGATATGATAGCCTTGGGCGTAATTGATACCCATATCTTTGAGCGCTTCCCAAATTTCCTGGTTTTCGACAAATTCGGCAACGGTCAGGATATCAATATCCTGGCATAATCGGGACAAATTATGCACCAACGCGTAATCTACTTTAGAGGTCATTATGTTACGCACAAATGCGCCATCAATCTTGACGTATTCGAAACGCAGTTCACGCAAATAATGAAACGAGTTATAACCGGTGCCGAAATCGTCCAGCGCAAAGGCAAAGCCTTTGCGACGCAAGTTGGTCAGGAACCTGCGCATGTTGGTCATATCGCCAATAGCCTCGCGTTCCAGTAATTCAAAGACAATGCTTTCCGGGGGGAGTTCCAGTTTCTGGCAGAGTTCTTCGGCGTACCCTAAAATGCCGCGGCCTTGGATTTCCTGTACCGATAAATTGATAAAAATTTTCGCATTGGCCTCCGGGCGGTTGGCATCCATGCAGGCGCGTTTAGCGGCGAAAGCGTTGTTGATCATCGCGATGTCGAGTTCACGCGCCAGGCCGTATTTATCAATGGTTTCGATGAACATTGCCGCGGAGGTCGTTTCTCCGGAGGGAGATTTAAGTCGGGCCAGTGTTTCAAAGGCGTACAGCTCGCCGGTTTTACAATCAACAATCGATTGATAATAAGGAATAATGCGGCCTTCTTTTAATGCCTCGCGCAGATTTTCCGCATTATCCCGGGTCTCGCGAATGCTGACGCGTGCTTCTTTTGCATCAAAGGTGCAGACACTGTCTTTGCCCATGTCTTTAGCTTTGTACATGGCGACATCGACGCCCTCCAGCAGGTTATCTATGGTTTGTCCGTCGACAGGATAACTGCTTACGCCTATAGAGACGGTTAAATGAAAACGGTTGCCTTGTACCGATGTTATGGCCATTTCCCGTAGCGCGCGACTTACATTGTCAGCGACGACCCGCGCACCTTTAGGGCCGGTTTCTGTCAGGATAATCGCAAACTCATCCCCGCCAACGCGGGCGCACAAATCACCATTGCGGGTATGTTCAAGCAGGACATTGGAGATTGCACATAGCGCGGCGTCTCCGGTGGGGTGCCCGTACGAGTCGTTAATGTCCTTAAAGTCATCCAGATCCAGCATCAATACGCTAAATTCATGCTTATGGCGCTCGGAACGGCCGATTTCATAACGTAAAATATCGTTAAACTGGCGTCGATTGTGGAGCCCGGTCAGAGGATCATGCACTGAGTAATATTCAAGTTCCAACAGTGTACGCGATAACACTTTGCTCGAGCCCACGACCATGACCATGACCGCGAGAATCGCGCGAATAACGCTGGCTTCCTGTGCGGATAAATTATTTTCAGCGGCGTATGCGACCCCTAATAAGCCGGCCAAATTGGGCGAATGATCAGGTACCGGAACACTGATCATTCGGATATTACAACCCGTTTGGATCTCGGCGCCGCAGTGAATATCAAATTCTTCAATATCCAGAGCCGCATCGGAGGGCAAACCAATGCTTTGAAGCATTTGTTGACTCAATAAGCCGCGGGCTTGAGCGCGTATCTCATCCGAGCACTGACCCAGGTAATACAAATAGAGGGATAGGCCATTTTCTTCGGCAAAGGCGATGTAAAAAAAGTTAAACGGGAAAATGGCATAGAAGTCCGCCAGGATTTCTTGCACAAACTCTTTCCATTGCGAGATATGTTCGTGCGACAGGATAATACGTTCCAATACTTGGCTTTGCCGTTCCAGCAAGTCTTTTTCAATCAAAACAGAAGACAGCTCAAGCAAGGTTTGATTAAATTCGATCAGCAGGTTTTGGATGTGTTGATCGCTGGACGCCCACTGCTCGCTGCGTTGTTGGAATAGTAAGTTCAGACTGCGATCCAGCCTGGTGCAAGTCTCAATGATATGGGTGATCGTTGGGATCAAGGCAATCATGGCTGCTGAGTCGTCGTTAGCCAAAGTCGCCATGGCCGCTAGCGATTTGCTGATAATCTCTTGATGCACGTTATGATTAAGCTCGGACAAGCTCATTGCATAGCGTTGGGTGCGTGATTGATTTTCCAGGATTTCGGCAATCTGGCTGATGACCTTGAAACGCAAAGTCTCCAAATGACTGGGCACGGCAACCGCTCGCTGCGTTGCTCTAGAACGCTGTTCCAGATGCGATTCTGCCGCTCTCATCCCAGAGTTCGTCTGTTCTGCATCAGGGCTGCCGTGTGATGTATTATCCATGCTCAGTCCTCGTAACTCGCTCCGGCATTGCCCTACCTCCTGCATCCATGCCGTCGTCCAGCAGAAAGCGTCCGCCGGATTGCATCAAATCAATGCCGCATTGCAGGTCTTTGAGCCAATTTAAAAAATCCTGTACTGCGGCGCCACGATAAATAGGCCCATGCTGAGGGGCTATCATGACAATATCCAGATCGGCAATAGTGTCCAACCAGCAGCGTATCGCCTTGTTAGAGCACATGTAACGCTGGTGAAAGCCTTTGATATAAGGGATATGGCCGGCAAAATCGTCTACAAACGCATCATTTTTATCCACGGGCAACATCGCAGCCCCGATGTCGCCGGTAAACAGGATTTTAGAAATCGGGTCGTATACATTAATTTGGCCTTCGGAATGCAAAAAATGTGCGGGCACAATTTTTAGATGAAAGCCAGGCGTCGGCTCGCAATCCATACCTTCATTGGGTACAGCGACAAACCGCGCCATGTCTTTTAAACCATAATGGGGCAAAAAGCGTATCCAGATACTGGAAACATAGACAGGTGAATGACATAGTTCCAGCCAGGTTGACAGGCCCCCGACGATGTCTGGGTCTTGATGCGAAAGAAAAATGGCTTTAATTTGTTCCGGCACTACATAACGCAACATTTCCACCAGAACCCGGGGCATCACCCCAAAACCACCCGGATCAAGCAACACGCCGTCATTATGATGTGTGATTAGATACTGATTGGAACGTACTCCGTCTTCTTCGCCAGGATCACTCTCGTTGAGTAAAATAAACCGGTGATTATCGGACTCAAATAATTTAATGTTGCGCATGTTTCTCCCTAATCTGCTGCTAGGTTAGATTTTTATTTTCCCCAGTTTACTTCAGGTTATTTCAAAAATCAGTAACTTCATATTAATTGCTGGTTTTGTTGCTATTGACCAGAAGTGGTAACGCGAGAATGGCCAAGCATATTAGCCATATCACCAGCTGACAATTGGTGACAGAAAAAATAAAAGCCACACCAAGCCTCTCGCCGACATTCGGGTAAGCAAGGATAAAGTCGCGGCTTACCATGAAGGCTTTGCTTTCCCAGATAATAAGAATCATGCCCATGAGCAGCAAAGCGTAGCCTATTATTTTATCCTGATCGGCTTTGATCTTCAGATGTCCCACCAATCGGTTAATCTCAGCAGCTTTTAGAGACCATGAAGATTCGGTCATAGCACTGATAAGCATTAAACCGAACATGCCTACAACAGGTATGTAAGTGGCTACCGTCGGAAAACTGATATAACGCCCATTTATCGCCAAACCGAACGTTTTATAAACGGCATAGCCGGCAAACAATAGGTAGATTGCGTATATCCAGGAGCCGAATTTTGGATTGGCGGCCTTGCCGGTTAACAGGCCATAGCCCCGCTGCAATATCAAGGCGGCCAGGATGGCGTTTAAGCTTACGGTTAATAAGGTCTGAAAACGCTGCCAGTCACTATAACTGGTGTACCACAGGTTTTCGACCATGTTCGCTAATAAAAAGGTTAGTAGTTGCGCGAAGGCCAGAAAGAACACGAGACGCATTGTGGATAATGTGCGTAATGACTTCCAACTGTAGCCGACGATGATCAGGAAAAGTATCGTTGATGCGATCATACCTTTAAGCCAGTCAGGGTTCTCGTAAACCTTACCAGTTAAAGGAAAAACTTCTTTGCGGTCAACCGAGAAAAGTCCCCAGTTTGCACCGACTACTCCTTCAAGTTCGCTTTTCCATGATTGGTTGAAGGCTTCGACAATGTTGTAATCGAATCCGTTTTTATTGGCGACTTTAATTAATGCGCGGATGAATTTTGCTTCGTTGACCACGCTCGGTACCGACCAGCCACGTTGCCGACCTTCGCCCGGCCAGCCCGACTCGCCGATCAGTATCGGTTTGCCGGGAGCTATCGCATCGGATTCCTGTTGAACCTGCTTGAAAATACGCTCGATATGTGCCGGTGCCTGATCTACGGTGATAGGTTCATCCTCCCAGTAGGGTAGGATGTGGATGGTAATGAAGTCCACCTCTTTGATTAACTCGGGGTATTTCATATACATAGACCAAACGTCGGCATAAGAAACCGGCTGTTTAACCGAGCGTTTGACTTCCCGAATGTATTCAATCAATTGCCCCGATTGCAGGTCGCCTCGTAACAGCACTTCGTTACCGACGATGACCCGCTTCACCACATCGGGGTTTGCGTTGGCGGAACGGATGAGTTCGGCGATTTCCACTTTATTATCTGCTTTGATAGACCCCAGCCAAGCGCCTTGAATCATCTTCAAACCGTGCTTACGTGCTAAATCGGGAATGATCGGCATGCTGCCTTCCGCGCTCGCATAAGTGCGAATAGAGTGGGTTGTTTCACCCATCAAACGCAAATCATCGTCAATTTGTTCGGAGGTAGGGAATTTTTCGTCCAGCGGTCCCTGGCCCTCCCGAAACGGTGCGAAAGATAGACTGTTGAGTTTTCCTGATGGGACGTCCGCCCCTACATCTTGAGGTAAGTTGCTGGACCAACCCAACAAACCATTAAGCAAAATAATCAATACCGCGAATGAAGCAATTTTCATAAATAAATCAATAGCACAAGAAATTTTAAGAAAGGCGTAATGAAACACGCCAAGTAGATCGTTGCCACATCATCTCATAATTGCCACATTTTTAATATGGGCAGCCTATTGGCACCGGATGGAAACAACGCCGGCTTTTTACGACTTAATCTACGCAAGTCATCAGCATTCAGCTAAAATGCGCATCTTTTTTCTGATGTAACCTTATGGCTAAAGATATTCGTATTGAAAGATGTAGCGGCCCGGCTCTGGAACAGTTTATTCCTGAGCTCGCCCGGCTTAGAATTGAAGTGTTTCGCGATTTTCCGTATTTGTATGACGGGGATATCGATTATGAAAAAAAATATTTACAGACTTATATCAATTGCCCCGAAAGCGTTATTGTGATCGCTTTCGACGGCGATAAAGTAGTCGGGGCATCGACAGCAATCCCGATGAAATATGAAACCGATGAGTTAAAAAAGCCGTTTGTTGAGCAGTGCTATAATCTCGACGAAGTTTTTTATTGCAGTGAGTCGGTGCTGGACAAGAATTATCGCGGTCTGGGCATCGGCGTTCGCTTTTTCGAGCAAAGAGAGGCGCACGCCAATGACTTGGGAGGCTTCAAATATATTTGTTTTTGTTGCGTAGAACGGCCAGCAGATCATCCCAGACGACCGGCCGATTATGTGCCGCTGGATCAATTCTGGACCAAGCGCGGCTACGTCAAACATCCCGAGCTTCACACAACTTATATCTGGAAGGATCTGGATGATGTTAATGAAACGCCTAAACCGATGACTTTTTGGTTGAAACATGAACGTTAAAATTGCAAGCGCTCAATACGACATCAGCTTTCTGGAAAACTGGCAGCAGTATCAAAGTAAAGTCGAGCGCTGGTTTATTGAAGCCGTTGAACAGGATGCAAAGATTTTGGTTTTTCCTGAGTACGCCAGCATGGAACTGGCCTCTCTGTTCGGTAAAGAGGTTTATTCATCCTTAAGCAAGCAGCTGGCCGCCATGCAGTCGTTGCATGATGATTATCTGGACTTATTCCGGAGTTTGGCTAAAAAATACCAATGCATTATTCAACCGGGTACGTTTCCGGTAAAAATGGATTCCGGTGCTTATCGAAACCGGGCTTACCTGTTTATGCCGGACGGTCAGATTGATCATCAGGATAAACTGATGATGACCCGTTTTGAAAACGAGCAATGGCTGATTCAGAAAGGTGAGGAATTAAAATGTTTCGATACCGAATACGGAAGAATCGCAATCAATATTTGTTATGACAGTGAATTTCCGATGCTGGCAAGAAAGCAGGTCGAAGCCGGAGCGAATCTGATTTTAGTGCCCAGCTGCACCGATACTTTAGCCGGCTACCATCGCGTTAAAATCGGCTGTCAGGCAAGAGCCCTGGAAAACCAGTGTTATGTCGTTCAATCTACGTTGGTGGGCGAAGCGCCGTGGTCTGAAGCAGTGGATGTCAATATTGGTGCAGCGGGCATTTATACGCCGGTAGATCGAGGATTTCCTGATAACGGCATTCTAGCGGAGGGCAAGCTTAATACAGCAGAATGGGTTTTTGCCGAAGTATCGCTTAGTGCTTGCGGTACAGTTCGGGAACAAGGGCAAGTATTTAATTACAGGGATTGGCCGCTGCAAACTGCATTTATTGAGTAGCTGGTATACGGTACACCACGAAGGACTTTTGTTTGTCTTCTTGAGCTTCGTGCCTTCGTGGTAACAATCGTAACATCAGTTAAAAATGGCTTCAAAAGAATAGCCGTTGAGTTCCAGAATTTCTTTCATTCTTTTTAACCCATCCATTTGAATCTGTCTGACACGTTCCCTGGTCACGCCCAGTTCTTGAGCCACTTGCTCAAGGGTCGAGCCTTCATAACCGCAAAGCCCGTAGCGGCGGCAAATAACTTCGCGCTGTTTTTCGGAAAGTTGAAAGACCCATTTGATAATATTGTGTTTAATGCCGTCTTCTTGTATTTTTTCAGCGGGTGATAGGCTATCGCCATCGGAAATTGACTCGACCAGAGGTTTGTCAAAATCCTTGCCGCCCGGAATATCGATCGATGTAACCCGTTCATTGAGTTTTAGCATCTTTTCAACTTTATTGACCGGTATATCCAGATGTTCCGCTATATCCTCGGCACTGGGCTCATGATCAAGCAATTGTGACAAATAGCGTTGGGCTTTAAGATAAGTATTCATTTCTTTGACAATATGAATCGGCAAACGAATGGTTCGTGTCTGATTCATGATGGCTCGTTCAATAGTCTGCCTGATCCACCAGGTTGCATAGGTTGAAAATCTAAAACCTCTTTCAGGATCAAATTTTTCAACAGCGCGCATCAAGCCCAGATTGCCTTCCTCGATCAAATCCAGTAAAGGCAAGCCTCTATTCAGGTAACGGCGGGAAATCTTAACAACCAAACGCAAATTGCTTTCGATCATGATTTTGCGGGCAGCTTCATCGCCCAGCAAAGCCCTGGAACCGTAGATTTTTTCCTGATCGGCAGTCAGTAATTGCGAACGAGCCAGTTCATTTAAATAAACCCGCGTCGCATCCATGCTCTTGTCTTGCCGCGATTCAATAGTAATTATTTCATCAATATCCAATGCTTCACTGATAGAAGAATTTGTCTGGAGTTCATCGTCGTCGAAAGACAAATCGTCATCAAATAAAACACAAACATCATCGTCTAATAGTTCAACCAATTCTGCTTTCATAATAACCTCTACATTGTTCGACCTAAGTCGAAATGGTTTAATTATTTTTCCGGTAAAAAGTTAACTGGATTTACCGGTTTTCCGTTTTTTCTTATTTCAAAATGCAGTGATGTTTTGTTTGATCCTGCTTGTCCAACTTTCGCAATAACTTCGCCTTTTTCTACGGTATAGCCTTCTGCGACAAGCAGCAGGCTATTATTTGCATAAGCGCTTAAATACAAGTCGTTGTGCTTGATAATCAGCAAATTACCGTAGCCAATCAGGCCTTGTCCGCTATATACCACTTTGCCCGCTTCAGCGGCGCTCACGTCCTGTCCCATTTCGCCGGCTATATCAATACCTTTGTTATCGGCATGAGAGAAAGATTTTAAAAGTCTCCCCTTTATCGGCCATTGAAAGTTTAACTTTAACATGTTTCCATTATCAATTGAAATAATTGATTTTTTTTGTGCTCCACTTCCGTTTTTTTCGGCAATCTTATTAAGAGTTGGGTTTTTATTTGACAGCTTATAAGGCAGATTGGATCTATTATTTAACGAAATAGAGGTTCTTTTTTGCGAGCCGATTCTATTTGTTGCAGTTGCGGTACTTTGTTTCGGCTTGGGTTGTACTCCCGCATCCATGTGGTCATGCATGGGTTTGTGGTCTGGATCCGGGTCCGAGAGCCTTATTTTTTGGCCTATTTCTATCGTATAAGGCGGAGCGATTCGGTTCCATTGCGCTAACTGGCGATAATCCAGGTCATAAATCAAGCTTATTGCGTACAGGGAATCGCCTCTTTTTACCTGATGATATTTTGTCTCATCTTTGGGAGTATCAGGATAATTTGTGCTGACAGGGGCATAGTTTGGAGTAACAGGAGCACAGCCGTTCAATAAAGTTACCAGCATTGAAAGAAAAAAAAGCTTTGAGGTAGTGGATGCCATGAGTTTATTTTTTCAACAGAATCTTTTTCGCCAGATTTATTTTTGCGGCTAAATAGTTCGACCCACCATGATCGGGATGCATTTTTTGCATCAATTTGCGATGTGCGGCGATAATTTCTGATTCCGATGCGCCGATCTTCAAACCTAATATTTCATAAGCTTCTTCAATCGGCATATCGCCTTTAGTGTTTACTCTATTTTGCTGTTGCGATGAGTTGTGTTTTGCGGATCTAAATTCCGACCATAACCGGTGTAAATAGGGAGCGTAACGTAACAACACCGGTGACAAACGCATTATAAAAGCAACAACCACGCCGGCTAAGGCAAAAAACCAATTCAAATGTCCGGTTGCAGCCAAAAAAAGCAATATCAATCCTGTAACAGATAGAAGCAGCATCTTGATATAACGGGCCAATAAGGGAGGTGATATTTTTGAAAAACCACGTAGCCAAAAAAATGCGGTGATGATGAATAACAAAATCAGAAAAATTCGAATCAAGGTTTACTCCTGAATTAATGATCTGTTTAGGATCGTTCTCAAGGCTTCCGGTGTTATCGGTAGCGGCCATATCGCCATGGTGTTTGAATAAATAATACCTTAGAATATGACATCTTATGATAACAATCTGATAATTTGGTTGATATGGAGAATGCACAAATTCCGGTTTTAGGTTTTGTTGCCGCAAGTGGAACCGGCAAAACCACGTTACTGACTGAATTGATCCCGATTTTAAAACAAAACGGTTTGCGTATCGGTCTGATTAAACATAGTCATCATGATTTTGAAATTGATCAACCTGGAAAAGACAGTTTTCGCCTACGCAAGGCCGGAGCCTCGTCGGTGATGCTGGTATCCCGGTATCGACGCGCGATTATTACTGAGTTTGCCCCGGAAAAAGAACCTCGATTGGATGATCAGTTGAAGCAATTCGATCAATCTGAACTGGATCTGATCTTGGTCGAAGGCTTTAAGGCGGAGCAGTTTCCTAAAATCGAATTGCACCGATCCTCTTTTGAAAAAGCTTTGCTTTACCCAAACGACCCGGACATCATCGCGATAGCGACAGATACAACGCTGGAAACGCCGGACTATTTGATACAACTGGAACTGAACCGGCCGCAAATGATTGCCGATTTTATCCAAAACCATATTATGAAAAGCCATGATTGACGCATGCAGCCAAGCATCCAAGCCGCTATTGTCTATTGACGATGCGTTGGACAGAATCAAAGCAGTTGTAAATCCTGTAAACGGCACTGAAAAAACGGAATTAAAAAACGCCTTGGGACGGGTATTGGCCGAGCCGGTTTATTCACCGATCAATATTCCGCATGACCGAAACGCGGCGATGGACGGCTATGCTTTTGCCAGTCAGGACATAGCTGACGGCCAAGCGTTCACGTTGAGTTTGGCAGGCATTTCCTGGGCCGGGCGGCCATTTCAGGGACAACTGCAACCCGGTCAATGCATCAGGATTTTTACCGGTGCGGTTGTGCCGGAACAAGCCGATTCAGTCATCATGCAGGAACATGTGCAAGTTCAGGATCAAACCATACATTTTCCGGCCGGCACGCGAGCACAGCAAAATGTCAGGAAAATCGGTGAAGATGTAAAACAAGGCGCCTGTTTAATCGCCGGGCCTAAGAAGCTGACACCGATTGATCTGGGTTTACTGGCCTCTGCCGGTATTGATAAAGTTGTTGTTAAACGTCAGTTAAAAATCGCTTATTTTTCTACCGGGGACGAACTGACATCACTAGGCCTGCCGCTGGAACATGGGAAAATATATGACAGTAACCGCATTATCCTGGGCGGATTGTTGACAGATCCCGGCTACAGCGTCGTTGATCTGGGTGTCATTCCCGACAATAAACAGTTGCTCGAAGACAGCTTTATTGAAGCCTCCAAAAATTATGATGTCATCATAACTACCGGAGGCGCTTCAGTCGGTGAAGCCGATTATGTTAAAGAAATCCTGCAAAGCTGCGGGGAAGTCGATTTTTGGAAAATTGCGGTAAAACCCGGTAAACCGCTGGCTTTCGGCAAAATAGGGCAGTGCTGTTTTTTTGGCTTGCCGGGCAATCCGATTGCTGTCGTCGTAACCTTTCACCAGATTGTAGCGCCGGCGCTAAGGCAGCTTTCCGGCGCTCCATCTTTCAAACCGTTAAGATTTACCGCGACTTGCACCTCGGCGTTAAAAAAATCCCCCGGACGGCAGGAATACCAACGCGGCATCCTTAGTCAAGATGAAAATGGCGAATTTTTCGTCGCCTCAGCGGGTCATCAAGGTTCGCATATTCTCAGCTCCATGAGTCAGAGCAGTTGCTATATCGTCTTGCCGGAAGCGTGTAAAGGCGTGCAGGCAGGCGACAAAGTAACCGTCGAGCCGTTTAGTTTGTTGCTATAGCAGGATGCCCTAACTTCATTAATTCTTGAATGAGTCAGGGTTCATCGACATGCTCTTATATCAGGCTTTTTTAACAAACTCCGATTTAAGTTTCATTGCGCCAATACCGTCGATTTTGCAGTCAATGTCATGATCCCCGTCGACCAGACGAATGATTTTGACTCTAGTGCCGACTTTGACAACCGATGATGATCCTTTAACTTTGAGATCTTTGATGACAGTGACGGTATCTCCGTCTTGCAAGACGTTGCCGTTTGCATCCTTAACAATACGGACATCCGAGCTATCTTCGCTTGTCCCGTCTTTTGGCCATTCGTGCGCGCATTCAGGGCAGATGTACATATCGCCGTCTTCGTAGATGAACTCTGAGCTGCATGCGGGGCATTTTGGGAGGTTAGTCATTGCTTTCCTTAATGTAGGGTTGGTTCGACCTTGTGGAATACAAGGTGTATTGAGCGCACCATGATGCCAGATTTAGGCGTTTCTTGTCCATTTCGCGATAGGCAGTTTCTATTCGGGACGCCCATCTACTAAAAACCAGCCACTCATTACGATTGAAAAATAACTACCGGTTTCGATACACACCAGACCATCGATTCCGATACGATTACGCCAGAAGCGAATGTCGGCTTTTGGGAGTGGCTAACTGGATATATCGACCCGAAGCCGCCATTCAAATTTTTTTATTTCCTCGCAACACAAAGAGTGCTGTGACCCTAAGCCCATTCAAGATTGAATTATCAATGCATTAGGGCCATTTTATGCCTTGGATCATTCCCTTCTTGTACTTTTATGTGCTCATCAACAAATCAGCAGACACTCTTGTTTCGCTGACATCCTTAGAGTTGCAGCAATTGGCGATAAACATGCCATACCAAAGATAATTTCTTGCTGGACGCTTATTTTTGACGACTTGATTCGAAATTTGGAGAAGTCGACTGGATCGATTTCTAAGCTCCATAAATCGATACTAATCAAACGAACTGTTGATTATTAGTCAGTCAATCAACACTAACTGTTGATAAATCAGCACAATGAAAATAGAACGAATGATTCGCCTAATTTTTAACGGTATTAGTTTCGATTTTAAATCTTTGAAAATAAATAACATATCAAGAAAATGCTGTTAAAAAATAAACATGGCCTCGTATTTGCTTTATTTGCTGCAGTACTAACCTGTAATGACGAGTTATAACATGATAAAACCAGTGACATTCACTCCCGACTCTTTTCAATCGACACCCGGTTCTTTGTATGCGCGTATTCGTGATGAGCTGCGCACTATGATTGTTAACGGCACTTACCAACCGCATCAACGGCTACCGTCAGAGACTGACTTGATCAAGAGTTATGGCGTGAGTCGAATCACCGTGCGTCAGGCCCTGGGGGAGCTCGAAAAAGAAGGCTTGCTGTTCAAGGTGGCCGGGAAAGGCATGTTTGCATCCAAGCCAAAATCCTTTCAATCCCTGACACGTCTTCAGGGTTTTGCGGAAGCGATGTCGCAGCAAGGACATGAAATCTATAACAGGGTGATCAGTTTTAATTTTTTGCCGGCCTCAAAGGATATAGCACTGCGGCTTGGCGTGCTGGAGGGTAGCTTGGTCACGGAAATACGGCGAGTGCGTCACCTCAATCGCGAACCGATTTCGTTCGATATTTTTTATGTGAACAGTAGTGTTGGAGAACGACTCGTCAAAGAAGACCTCGCCTCCCGCGATATTTTCCTGATCCAGGAGAATGATTACGGGATTCCGCTTGGATTCGCAGATCTGGCGATTGACGCGATACTCACGAATGCGGAAACCGCAGAATTACTGCAAATCGCTGAAGCTTCGCCGATTTTGCGAGTCGAGCGACTCACGTATACCAAAGATGACACTCCATTGAATTTTGAATACTTATATTGTCGTGCAGACAATTTTCAATTTCGCTTACGAATTACCCGATAGATTGATCTTATAAACATCACAGATCAGTATTACAAAATATGACGCACAGAAATCAAGCGCCCATAGCAACCCAATTACATTCAATAAAAACTAACTGGACAACCGGAGGTTTATTTAAAAACAAGGAGTATTTTATTGTGCTTAGTAATAATTATGGAATTCCGGATTCGCCAGCAAAATCAATGGTGGATCATGATCTTAAAACAGAAATAAACGTTGTCGAAAACCTGTATTCGAACAGCGTTTTTGAAACAGCATTTAAAGGGATATGCGCAGCCTCGCTGATATTCGCCCAATCAGCTGTCTATGCCCAAGACTACGCTCCACCTGTTGAAAATACCGATGACTACACCCAGTCACCCTATTTTAAAGGCGGAAAACTCGATTCGAATTTTAACTATTACGACAATGGCGATTTTGCCAATAACAATATTTTGTGGACGCCGGTATTTAAAGGCGGCGGAGGAACCAACATCTCACAAACCGGCGGGCAGGATCTTAATTATTATGGCGGCTATGTACGGCCTTTAGTGGCCAAGCCTGAATTAGGCGAATTATTTTTGGGGGCTCAGCAGGTTCTTCAGGGCGACCGGATTTCCAGCGAAATGCAGGGCGAATATCGCCTGCCAAGCGGCTGGGGAATCGGCGGGGGCTTTGTTGACCGAAGCCAAAGCAAGCAAGATGCAAAATTTGCCAGTGTTTCCTATAAAAACCAGTGGCAGGATATTAAATATCAGGTAATCACGCTATGGCAGCGTTTTGACGAAAAAGACTATGGCGGAGGATACATCGCGGCCTATAACAAGGAGTGGATGCTCTCTTATGGAAATGACGGCGAACAATGGCGCAGCACTTTGGGTTACGTCGCGCCGCAGATCACAGAAAAGCTGCGCCCGGCCCTTGAGGTGCTTTATGTGGATAACAGCATCGGCAAAATAGGCGCCGATAAAACCTTGATGGTCAGTGGCTCCCTTGGCTTCAGCAAAGGCTTTTTAAGCCATGAAGCACGGATGGGCCGGGCGATGGGGCCAACCGGGATGCAGTTCTCCAATCCGCTGGGTTACTTGAACACCGGAACGGACCCTACCTTCAACAGGCGCGCTGAAACCTGGGAACTGGGCGGCTTATTCAATTTCCGTTATATAAACACGAGTGACGCCTCCGGTAAACCTCGCACTGAAACCTTTGAAGCCAATATGTTTCCGGCCCAATTTTTTGGTATTGATAATCTGCTGAGTTCGGTATTCATAGGAGGAGGCCTGACCAATCCCAATGGAACCAAACCCTACAAAAGTACGCTGGCAAAAACAGACCAGGCCGGGGTGAGCGGAAGCGTGGGATATATCAAACGTTTCGGAGCGGTGGATACCAATGTCCGGCTGCAACATGATTTTGATGTGGACGATACTCAAGTCTATGTCGGCGCCCAGTATTGGCTGTAAATCAATAAATCAATCATAACAACAGGATATTCCATGACACATATCGTTGCCATAGCAGGCAGTCCCTCGGACAACGCAAAATCGACAGAACTGATACGCAGGGTTTTTCTGCAACTGGAGCAAGCGGGCTTCACTACAAAACTTATCTCGGTGAGAGATATTTCCGCTCAGGAACTGATTTATGGCGCGGAGCAGGATAGCCCAAACCTTAACAAGGTAACGCAGCACATGGAACGCGCCGCAGGCGTCGTGATCGCAACGCCTGTTTACAAAGCGGCTTATAGCGGTGCTTTGAAAGCCTTGCTGGATTTACTGCCGCAAAAAGCGCTGGCCGGAAAAGTGATCTTACCCATTATGACGGCAGGCTCGGACAAGCATTTACTGGCGATTGACTATGCGCTGAAACCGGTGCTGGCAGCACTGGGAGCTACGCATATATTGAACGGTCTCTTTGTCTCGGATGAACGCGCCAAAAGAGATCAATTCGGCCTGCTGTCGCTGGACGACGAAACCGAACAACGGCTGGGCGAACAAGTTGAGCTACTGGCAGCTTCCTTAAATATCGCCTTGCAACAAGAAATTGAAGCATGAACACATTTAACAATCTGGAGCATTTATGAACAACAAATCTTTTTCTCTATGGGGCCGGTTACTCACATCAAGCGTTATTTTGGCGGCAGTCATCGGCAACACCGCTGTTGCCGATGGCGCAGCCTGGCCGAAAGAAATCAGCCTGGGTTATCAAAAATACGGCCCTCTGATCATTCTTAAATCGACAGGCGAACTGGAAAAACGTCTGCAAGAAAAAGGCGTCACCGTCAAATGGGCGGAATTTCAGTTCGGCCCGCCGATGCTGGAAGCCTTGAATACCAACAATCTGGATTTTGCCGTGACCGGTGAAACACCGCCGGTTTTTGCCCAAGCCGCAAAAGGTTCACCCCTGGTTTACCTCGCCAATGAACCCGCTTCGCCGCAAGGCGAAGGCCTGGTCGTAAAAGCGGAATCGGCTGTCAAAACCGTAGCCGATTTAAAAAGTAAGAAAATAGCAGTCGCCAAAGGTGCTAATGCGCATTATTTTTTGATTCAGGCATTAACGAAAGCAAGCTTGACGCTGAACGACGTTGAAGTGGCTTACCTGGCGCCGGCTGATGCCAGAGCCGCACTGGAACGCGGCGATGTAGCCGCCTGGGCGATCTGGGATTATTTCTACGCAGCGGCGGAAGTGCAATTAGGCGTCCGCACCTTGACCAACGGCGAAGGCATCGTCAACAACTATGCGTTCTATACCTCAAGACGCGATTTCGCCGAAAAATACCCGGAACTGCTTGAAATCGTACTCGATGAAGTGCGTAAAACCGATGCCTGGGTAAAAAACAATCCCGCTGCCGCCGCCGAGAACCTGGCCGTCAGTGTCGGCGTCGACGCCAAAATTCTGGAAAAAGCCCTGCGCCGCAGCAACTACGGCCCGGAACACATCACAGCGGACGTAATTGCTGCGCAGCAAAAAATTGCCGACACCTTGCTGGACATCAAATTACTGCCCAAAGCCATCAAAGTGGAAGATGCGGTCTGGCAACCCAAAGCCAAATAAAGCCTGGAACCCGGCATTCATGAGCTTGAATGTCTGACTATCAAAAAGACGAAGCAATGATTCAAATTTAGGAGCAAACGTATTATGAAAATTTTCTGGTTTTTACCTACCCAAGGCGATGGACGTTATTTAGGTGCCGCCAAGCACGCGCGTCCTGCTGATCATCAATATTTGACCCAGATTGCCCGCGCCGTTGACGAACTGGGTTATGAAGGCGTGCTGATTCCAACCGGACGTACTTGCGAAGATGCCTGGATCGTCGCCTCTTCACTCGTAGCATTGACCAAGCGTCTGAAATTCCTGGTCGCCTTGCGTCCAGGCCTGTTGACCCCGGCGGCTGCAGCGCGCATGTCATCGACCCTGGATCGATTTTCCGATGGCCGCTTATTGCTGAACGTGGTGGTCGGTGGCGACTCCAAGGAACTGGCCGGAGACGGCATTTTTCAATCCCATGACGACCGTTACCAGTATGCCGGGGAGTTTCTGCATATCTGGCGGGAGTTGCTGGCCGGCAACACCGTCGACTTTGAAGGCAAACATACCAAAGTCGAAGGCGGAAAACTGTTGTTTCCACCGGTTCAAAAACCGCATCCTCCCCTGTATTTCGGCGGTTCGTCGCCTGCGGCGCATGAGTTTGCCGCTAACGAGATGGATGCCTACCTGAGCTGGGGCGAACCGCCGGCGCAAGTGGCGGAAAAAATCGCCGATGTTCGCGAACGTGCGGCAAAAAATGGCAGAACCTTGCAGTACGGATTGCGGCTGCATGTGATCGTGCGCGAAACCGACGAGGAAGCCTGGGCCGCCGCCGATGAGCTGATCAAATATATCGACGACGATGCGATAGCCAAAGCCCAGCAGGCTTTCAAACGCTCCGATTCCGTAGGCCAGCAACGCATGGCGGAACTGACCCAATGGGGCGCATCAAGAAGCCGTGAAGCCTTGGAAGTGTCGCCGAATTTGTGGGCGGGCGTCGGTCTGGTACGGGGCGGAGCCGGTACAGCCCTCGTCGGTTCACCGGAAACCGTGGCCGCCAGACTTCAGGAATACGCAGACCTGGGCATAGACAATTTTGTCCTTTCCGGCTACCCGCATCTTGAAGAAGCCTATAGGGTTGCTGAATTATTGTTTCCGCTGTTGCCGGTCAATGCCGGAAAACGCAATGACAATTCCGTGGTTTATATGAGTCCGGTAGGCGATACAGGCCAGGTCGACATGTCAACCAAACTGGCGGCGGCATCATGAACACCGGTAGCTCCTTACCGAGATGGATTACAGGTCTTACGGGTTGGGTATTGCCGGTTTTCCTGATTATCCTCTGGGCTGTGGCTACCGAGTATGGCTGGCTGTCCTCGCAGATTTTACCGGCGCCGACCGACATCGTTCGCGCTGCGATCAAGTTGACAATGTCCGGAGAACTGGCGAAAAACATTGCCGCCAGCGCCGAGCGCGCCGGCTGGGGTTTATTGATAGGCGGCAGCATCGGTTTTTTGCTGGGGCTTTTCAATGGACTGTTCAGGACAGCCGAACGCTTTCTGGACACTACCGTACAAATGATCAGAAATGTGCCTCATCTGGCATTGATTCCTCTGGTTATTATTTGGTTCGGCATCGGCGAAGCGGGCAAGGTGTTTTTGGTCACCCTGGGAGTGTTTTTTCCGATCTACGCCAACACCTATCACGGCATTAAAACCACCGACCCGCAATTGATTGAAATGGGGCGCGTGTATGGCCTGAATCCATGGCAATTATTCAGCCAGATCATTTTTCCGGGTGCACTGCCTTCGATTCTGGTGGGGCTACGGTATTCACTGGGCTTAATGTGGCTGACATTAATCGTCGCGGAAACGATCGCCACGACTTCCGGGATTGGGCAAATGGCCATGAATGCCAGGGAGTTTATGCAGACCGATGTCGTGGTATTGGCCATTCTGATCTACGCATTACTCGGCAAGCTGGCCGATGCTGCGGTGCATTTTCTGGAGTCGCGCATTTTGCAATGGCATCCGGGATTTAGACACCGTTAAATTCAAGGCCATAGCGCCATCGAAAGCACCCATACAGACATTTTTATAACCAAACCTGAAGATTATCCCGTGACAACACAAGCATTTTTAAAGACTTCATCCAATCTTGCTCTGAAACTGGAACAAGTCAGTAAAAACTTTGGCGATCTCACCGTCCTGGAAAATTTAAATCTGGATATCCAGCCCGGTAGTTTTGTCGCTATCGTCGGTCGGAGCGGTTGTGGCAAAAGCACCTTGTTACGGCTGATTTCCGGACTGGATCAACCGGATACCGGCACCGTTTTTTACGACGACCAGATTCATAAGCGACTCAATGGACATGCCCGCGTCATGTTTCAGGAGGCTCGCCTGTTACCCTGGAAAAGAGTGCTCGATAACGTCTGTCTGGGGCTATGCAAGGAAAAAAAAGACCGCGCGCTGGAGGCTTTACAACATGTCGGCCTGGAGTCAAAAGCCCAGGAATGGCCATCGGTACTCTCAGGCGGACAGCGCCAGCGTGTGGCGCTGGCGCGCGCCTTGGTTCATGAACCACGTTTGTTATTGCTGGATGAACCGCTAGGTGCGTTGGACGCGCTGACCCGCATAGAAATGCAACAGTTGATCGAAAAAATCTGGCTGGAAACCGGATTCACCGCCATTTTGGTGACCCACGATATTTCTGAGGCCGTAACGCTGGCCGATCGGGTGATTCTGCTCGATGGCGGAAAAATTGATCTGGATGTCGCTGTAGATTTGCCGCGTCCGCGCCATCGCGATCATCCCAAATGGATACAACTGGAAGAAGAAATACTCAATCGCGTGTTGAACATACCGGAAATTTAAGTCCATTAACCCATTAAAATTAAAACATCAATGAAAAGAAAAATAGTGGACATGCGTAGCAGACCGGCGTTTTTGCATGATTTTTACGGCGCAACACCCGGTACCAGTGAATTTGAAGTTGCCAAATGGCTGAATCGGCGCGTGGGTTCGAAAAACGGCGAACATTTCATCCGTTCAAGTACCATTGAGGCTTTTGTCGAGGAGGTCCGCGAGGCGGGTATTACTGCGGCCGTAGTCGTCGGGCGCGACACGCCGAATCTGACGATTTCCAACGACCGGATTCTGGAAGTCACCTCCCCGCACCCAGAGTTGATTGGCATCGCTTCGGTCGATCCGCAAAAATCCAATGCCCTTGCCGAAATAGAACGCGCAGTGAACCAGCTTGGGCTGGCCGGCATTAATATCGAACCGGGATTCGGCAACCCGCCGCTCAGCGCGGACGATCCATCGCTCTATCCTATTTACGATGTCTGCGATCAACTCCAGATACCGGTTTTTTTGATGTCGGGGCCCACGACTCCCGATCTCGATTATGCCAGGCCGGAAGCTGTGGGCAAGGTTGCCCGGTTGTTTCCGAATTTGCCGATTGTCTGTTATCACGGTTTTTACCCGTATGTGAACGAAATCATTGGCGTGGCGTTTCGCTATGAAAATGTCTACTTGGTGCCGGATATGTACATTTTTCTTCCCGGCGGCCGGTTGTACGTCGAAGCGGCCAACGGTTTTCTGCGCGACCAGCTGCTATTCGGTAGCTCTTACCCCTTTCGCGCGATGGGCCAGACTGTCGAGGACTTTTTAAATCTGGGTTTTCAAGAACACGTGTTAGATAACGTGTTATTCAAAAATGCCGAACGCCTATTGAAACTCAATCTTTAACTTAATTTCTTGAGCCCATATGTCAATTCCAGATGATCTTGCGGAAATTCAGAGCCGACTTTCTGCATTGAAAAAGCAGTTGAAAGAAACGGCGGCCCAGAGGGATCGATCGCCAAGGTGGAACCGCTTTCGAGGCAAGACAACTTTTCAGGGACAGTGGCTTGTTGAAGCTATTCTTGCCGAAACAATTTGGCGGTTCAGGGCAAGACTGACCATTTGCACTGCGAGCGGTGCGAGAAATTGCCGGCGTCGACAGCTCGCGCGCATGTCTTTGGCTTTCAACACTTGATATTGGCAACGATTCAGCTATTTGGTACCCATCAACAAACCGAACGTTTTTTTACCGAAACCGGTCAAGCCAACTTGTTCTGGGGTAATGCCTTGAATCCCTTGGATCAGCGAACTGTGTACACTCAGGCAGAATGCCGGCTGTTCATTGACGGCCGCAAAAGTTTTTGCTCGGGTGCGCGTGATTCCGAACCGACAGCGGCAGCGTAGCATTTAATCGGGTAGAGCTGTTTGAAGATGAAATCCTGGGGCCGCCAGGGCCATTGGGTAGCACGTTTTCCAGTTTGCGACCGCTGATAGCCCAGCTGATGCTGAGCAATATTTTTCTGGGAATAGCCCACGGCGCATTTCAGGAAGCGATCGAATTCGCGCAAACACAAGGTCGGCCATGGTTTAACTCAGGGGTAAAACAAGTCACTGATGATCCGTATATTCTACATCGTGTCGGCGAGTTGAGCGCCGAGATACGGGCAGCCGCTGCGCTCACTGAATCAACAGCGACTCAGCTTCAATTTGCTTGGAAGCGTGGCGATGATTTGACAATTACAGAACGCGGCGAATTGGCACTGGAGATTGCTGCCGCAAAAGTGATTACCTCGCGCGTTGGCCCAGCCCGTCTTTTTACTCTTGAACTCTCGGCAGAACCTTATGAATACCCATATTGAGATTTAGGACTGAATTTGGCTTTTAAAATACTGAGCGACTGCTTTCAGGGTATTGCATTTGTTTAAAAAAGAATTTTACAAATTGCGATAGTCGGCAATTGGCCGAAGTCCGGCATTCAAAATCTGGCCAAGTTAATATAGGAATTGATGGCGGTTTTCAAATCGGGAAACAAATTGCCGGTTTTTGCAATTCACTGTAGGACACGCAGCGCTTATCTTTTGCATGGACGCTTAATAATAATTTCTAAAGATACGCGCAAAGTAGCCTAATCCACCCGGTCAACTTTAACCAAAATATGCATATGGCTTTTGTCGGCTTGGCGTGTATTGATCACCTTGCTGTTCGTGCGGCTGTTACTGATTTCGCCTGCTCCCCCGAGTTCTACCCATTCGCCAAGATTAATCCTGATGGTCGATTGCGCATTTTGGGTCGAGATCTGTCCGCGTCCGTTCATTTTGTCGGACCAGGGCGATACGCTAAGAATGACTTGTTGCCCGGCCAGTCTGGGGGTTACTGAAAAACCGGTTGTCGCTTCGGAATATTGGGTCGTCGTGGAGTAAGCGTAATCGGAATAATTCTGCCCCGGATAAAGCTTACCCGCTGTAATTTGGGCCGGGACACCTTCCATCGTTCGAATGGTCTGAGTGTTTTCATCGGCGTCTTTATCTTGAGTCTGATACACATGACCAAGTGTTCTGCCGTTCGCATTCAGTTCATCGGCACTCGTCTGCCTGCTCTGAATGACGGTGATGACCAGATTGCTCTGGCGCACATCCAGTTGATTGATGAGGGCCTTGATTTCAGCCAGCTTGTCGGGCGTCGTCTTGACCAACAGATTGGAGCCGTTATCAATAAGTTGTGCGCTATCTCCCAGTAACGGAGCAAGCAATGGGACTATCTCGAACGCCGGCCGATTAGATAACGGGATCACTTCAATAATTGTGTCTGCGGCAAAAGCGCTGCTGCCAAGAAGGGTTATAAAAATTAATGTTAAAAAGTTTTTCAAGGCGATGCTCCGGTACAGTAACCATTAATCGCTATGGTATAACGTTGTCTGTGCTATCCGAAATTCTTTTTCACTACAGTTTTATGCCTGCTTCCGACAGCCGATTTTGTGCTGGTTAAAGCCGGGAAACAGGGGTGAGGGAGAAATCACAGTCAATCGTCCACTCTGTGTTGGAGCAATTTAGTTCCTCCTACAGGCACTTCATATTGGGGACGGTTTATGAACGAATCACAGTGTATCGAAGCACAGAAAACTGACGACGTTAATCGGGTGCAAGTTTCAATTGATGCCCGACAGTATTCGCGCGGTTGTTGATATGAATAGACAACTTTCGGTTTCAACTAACATCGTCTGGCACCGCGCCACCGTACAATTAGCGGAATTCACAGGCATCACCTCTCCTCTCCCTATGAAGCCACCCGAAAACTGCGAGCTCATCGTGCATACCGATACGACAGAGTTGGATGTTTGCGTACAACAGGTGATCGACAAGATGATGCAGTGCAGCATTATCACTACGGATAGTTTCGGCATGAACAATATCGCGTCAATATTCGGGTATTCAATGTAATCAGGTTAAAGCCGGGCAGGCTAATCAAAAACAGCCATGAGGAAAACAGCATGGTCAATCGTCCACTCTATGTAAGAGCCATTTAGCCAAGACAGGCATCGAGTTTTTCCACAATTTATAAAGGAGCGGTTTATGAATGAACCACAGCTGATCGAAGCCGCGAAAGCGGGCGACGTTAACCGGGTGCAGGCATTGGTGGATGGAGGTGAGGATTTAGAACAAAAGGATGATTACGGTTGGACGGCATTGAACTGGGCCGCCGGTCATGGCGATTTGGCTACGGTTCGGCTGTTGCTCGAAGCCGGAGCCAATCCGGTCAATAGCGGCCGCGATCTCAGGACGCCTTATCAAATCGCCCTGGCGGCTGCGCAGGTGGATGTCGCAACCGTGCTGCAACAGGCAGAGCAAAACAACGGTATTGCGTCAGGGAGACCTGGGCGCTCTTACTGCAAGGCATATCCGGCCAACGCGTTCGGTCAATTTCCCGGTTGGCATCAGGTGCCGGCTGACGATTCCGTGGTCTATCTGCATCAGGATTTTAGCGTCACCGCGTCGATATGGCATGGTGAGGATGTGGTGTTTGATCGGGTTTCGGAAGACTGGAGAAGTTATTGCCGGGATCGATTGGGGTTTCATGTGCCGACCGATTTGGAAGTCGCCGCCGATTATCGGCAACGTAGGCAGGAATAAGGCTACTCGAACCTGTCCTGAGCTTGCCGAAGGGCATTAGCGCTATCCGCGGCCTTATGTAATATCGGCCGTCACATCCCTGTGGATTATATAGGTAAGGGTCCGTTTTCGCTGTAGCTCAAACAGGCTTATTCCAGTCTACGAACTGCAATTCAAGAAATGATCTTATTTAAAGATAGGTGGTAGAGCAGATATGTTAAATAAACAGCACAGCCTTAGCGGCACCGATGAAAATGCACTGATCGACAGCGCCAAGTCACTGGTTGAAATATTACAACTGTGGGCTGAACTGCAACCGTTACGAACAGCCTATACGTTCCTTGAAAACGGCGAATGGCCGCTCAAGTCAATGACTTACAGCGAGCTTGATTTGCAGGCCAGACAGTTGGCCGTGCATTTGCATGCGCTGGAGTTGCAGGGCGAGCGTGCTATTTTGCTGTATCCGCCGGAATTGGATTATATCGTCGCGTTTTTCGCCTGCCTTTATGCCGGGATGATTGCAGTACCAGCATATCCGCCGAGCAACGGCCGGCATATGCCACGGTTGCAGGCGATTATCGATGATAGTCAGGCCGCTGTGATACTCAGCACACAGAACGTCGCCAATGCGGTGCGGCAATTTACAGGCGGCTGTTCCAGCCTGTTAGATAAAAACTGGCTCATTACCGACACTCTCGCCGCTGTCGATGCAAATAGCTGGCGTTTGCCGGCCTTGCATAGCCATGATCCGGCTTTCCTGCAATACACCTCGGGTTCCACCGGTAACGCCAAGGGCGTGATTATCAGCCACGGCAATCTGATCGCGAATCAGCAGCTGATCAAGCGGCGCTTCGGTCACAATGCCGATTCGACGGTGGTCGGTTGGCTGCCGCTCTACCATGACATGGGGTTGATCGGCAACGTCATGCAGCCCTTGTATTGCGGGGCCAGCGCTATTTTAATGTCGCCGATGGCGTTTTTGGAAAAGCCCGTCCGCTGGCTGCAAGCCATCAGCGATTATCGCGCCCATACCAGCGGCGGACCGAATTTTGCTTACGAACTATGCGCGCGGAAGATAAGCACTGAGGAAAAAGAGGGACTGAATCTTAGTAGCTGGCAGTTGGCGTTCAACGGCGCAGAACCGGTTAATCCCGACACATTGGATCGTTTTGCCGCTGCTTTCGCAGCATACGGATTTAACCGTAAAGCTTTTTATCCTTGTTACGGCTTGGCGGAAGCCACTTTGCTGGCAACAGGCGGCGATAAAAATGCCGAGCCAACGGTAGCGGCTTTTTGTAAGTCCGGGCTGGAGCAAGGCGAGGTGCGTCCTGCCAGTGTCGGCGATGATGCGGTCCGGCGTCTGGTCGGCTGCGGTCATGTAACCGCCGACGCCGCGCAGCGGATTCGCATCGTCGATCCTGAGTCCGGCGAGCTGTGCAGCGGCGGCCGAATCGGTGAGATTCAACTTGGCGGTCCCAGTATCAGTCGTGGCTATTGGCAAAATTCGTCAGCCACCGGGCAGGCTTTTATCGACGATATGGACGAGCACAACCGTTGGTTGCGCACCGGCGATTTGGGCTTCATTAAAGACGGCGCATTATTCGTTTCCGGACGGCTGAAAGACCTGATCATCATCCGCGGCCGCAACTATTATCCGCACGATCTGGAATATGCAATCGAAGCGGCGACGGACGCGTTAAATCCCGGCTGTGCGGCAGCTTTTGCGGTGGGTGAAGACGACGGTGAAAAACTGATTGTGCTGGCCGAACTGAAACGCAACCGCTTAAGACAGTCCGACTACCGGGCCGAGTTTGCCGCGATACGCGCCCGGCTGGTCGAAGAATGCGGCATACAGGCCGATACTGTGATGCTGTTGAAACCGGGTGCGATCTTGAAAACCAGCAGCGGCAAAATCAGGCGTTCGGCTTGTCGGCAGGCTTACGAGCAGCAGCAACTTAAGGTTGTGGCAGTCGATATATTGGGCGGCGAAAGCTGCGCAGCCTCCACCGGTTCCGAACCTGGAGATTGGGAACCGGCGCAACGGACTCTATTTCGTCAGGCCTTGCTGTCGGTTGCCGATGCGGAGGGCGCGAGTTTGCTGGCGTATTACTTAGTCGGGAAAGTGGCGGTGTTGTCGGGATTGGCTGTCGGGGCTGTGGATATAACGCAATCGTTGACCCGCCAGGGCATGGATTCACTGAAAGCGGTGGAACTGAAATATTTTATCGACGAGCTGCTGGCAATCGATTTTCCGGTGATGCAGCTGTTAGATAATCA
Organism: Methylobacter sp.; assembly: GCF_036845245.1. NCBI lineage: Bacteria > Pseudomonadati > Pseudomonadota > Gammaproteobacteria > Methylococcales > Methylococcaceae > Methylobacter > Methylobacter sp. The sequence continues at coordinate 65,086 of NZ_DAIUEH010000006.1, read as the reverse complement.
GTCATTGGCGGCGTGCGCGGAGCAAGCTTTGCAGTTGGCGAAGTCAGGTCAAATACACTTAGTGCCGGTGGCATCCGAACACGACGGCGAGCAACCGTTATCGTTTGGGCAGCAGGCACTGTGGACAGTCAGCCGGATGGAGGACGACAGCGCGTTATATAACATGCAGGTTGCGATACGCATCTGCGGCAAGCCTGATAAAGCGGCATTAAACGGCGCATTGGTTAAGCTGTTCGAACGCCACGCACAATTACGCAGCGGTTTTCGGCTTAACCGGCAGACCCGGACTGTGCGCATTCCTCTGGCTGAGATTCAGCCCCAGCTGGATACAGTACCTTGCGACGATGAGCGGCAACGCAGGGACAATATCGCCGCTTTCATGCGTAAACCGTTCGATTTGGCATATGGACCGTTGCTGAGAGCCGCCTTGTTCAGCTGTGCCGACGACGATCATGTGCTGGTATTTTGCGCGCATCACATCGTTGTCGATTTTCGCTCGCTGTCGATACTGCTTGAAGAATTCAAAGCGTTTTATCTCGGACACGCTTTAACCTTGTCAAAACCGGCGGCAGGTTATGCCGAGTATGTGGCTTGGCAGTCGGCCTATCTGGCCGATCAGAGGGCAGAACAGGACTGGCAATATTGGCAAAAACAGTTGTCAGGCGAACTGCCGAAACTGGTTTTGCCGGTCGAACGGCAAACGTCCTGCTCACCGTCATGCCGGGGCCGAGCTGAAACGCTGACGTTCCCGCCGGATACGCTGCAACAGCTTAAACGGCTGGCCGCAGAGCAGCACACAACTTTATATACACTGTTGCTGACGATCTTCAAAACCCTGCTTTACCGCTACAGCGGCCAGCAGGATATCATTGTCGGTTCGCCGACGCTGGGCAGGCCGAAGCGGGAGTTTGCTGATGTTATCGGCTATTTCGTCAACCCGGTGGCGCTACGTTCGCATCCCGCAGCCGAGCTGTGTTTTAGCGATTATCTGGCGGAGGTCAACGCTACTGTGCTCGATGCACTGGAGCATCAGCATTATCCGTTTTCGCTGCTGGTGGAAAAATTGCAGCCTGAACGAGAGCAAGGGCAGCCGGCGTTTTACAGGGTTTGGTTTGGGTTGCAAAGCGGCGGCTCATCCGACGCTGCCGGGTTGGCGCTGGGTATACCGGGCATCAGTCTGGATTGGGCCGATATGTCGGCCGAAAGCTATGCGCAGGAAGAGATCTCCGCGCAATTCGATATCGCTTTGCTGATGGCGGAAACCGAGCAGGGTTTGGCGGCTTCGTTTCAGTACCGTAGCGATTTGTTATCCCGTGCCGCAGTGTTAAGACTGGCCGCCCATTTCCAGTGTCTGCTGCACGGCATACTTGCCAATCCCAAAGGTCGCTTATCGGAACTGCCGTTGCTGAGCGAGTCCGAGCGGAAGCAGTTGGCGGCATGGAATGCAACTTCCGTCGATTATTCCGGCAACACAATACATCGCGTTTTCGAGACCGTTGCCAAACAACGACCGCAAGCCGTCGCGCTGGTTTTCCGGGAACGGCATCTTGTCTATGCCGAGCTGAATGCGCTGGCCAATCGTTTGGCGCATCGTTTACGGGTGCAAGGTGCGGGCCCGGAAAAGCGCGTCGCTTTATGCATGCCGCGTTGCCCGGAATTGGTGGTGGGAATATTGGCAATCCTGAAAGCCGGCGCAGTTTATGTGCCGGTCGATCCGGCTTATCCCAAAGAAAGGCTGGCGTATTTGCTGCAGGATGCCGGTTGCGAATGGATACTGACTTGTACTGAACTGCTGCCAAATCCGGGCTATCAGGATATGGCGACAATTTGCGTCGATGATGTCGACGCCTATGCCAGGTACAGCAGCGATAACCCGGAAATACCGCTGTATGCCGATAACGCGGCCTATGTCATTTACACCTCGGGTTCGACCGGCAAGCCCAAAGGCGTAGTGGTTAGCCATGGCAACCTGATGCACAGCACCTGGGCCAGAAATACCTATTACAAGGAGCCGGTCGGCTGTTATCTGCTGCTGTCGTCGTTTGCGTTCGACAGTTCGGTGGCGGGGATTTTCTGGACGCTAAGCCAGGGTGGCTGTCTGTGCTTGCCGGAAGATAGTCAAATTAAAGACCCGGCCGCTCTGGGCGCGCTGATCGAATATCGGCGGGTAACGCATCTGCTGGCGCTGCCGTCGCTTTATGAACTGCTGCTGGAGCATGTGCCGACGGTTGCCCTGAAAACCTTGAAGAGCGTCGTCGTTGCCGGTGAAGCGTGTACTAATCCGCTGACTGAGCTGCATTTCAAACGCTTGTCTGATACGGCATTGTTTAATGAATACGGTCCCACCGAAGCCACGGTGTGGAGCAGTGTCTACGCCATTACGCAGCCGCAATGCGAAGACGCGGTACCGATAGGCAAACCGATAGTCAATATGCGCATCTATGTAGCGGACGATGCGCTGCAATTACTGCCGGTCGGCGTTGCCGGGGAGTTATTGATAGGCGGTGACGGCATCAGCCGAGGCTATCTCGATCAAGCCGGGTTGACTGCGGAAAGGTTTATTCCTGACCCGTTCGGCGCGACCGGCGACAGGTTGTACAGAACCGGCGACCGGGTGCGCTATCTGGCCGACGGGAATATCGAGTTCTTGGGTCGTCTCGATCAACAGGTCAAGATCAGGGGTTACCGGATAGAGTTGGGCGAAATCGAAGCCTGCTTGCTGCGGCATCCGTCTATAAAAGCGGCGGCAGTGGTTGTTAGGGAAGACGTGCCGGGCCATAAACGCTTGACCGCTTATCTGGTCGCGGAATCCGGCAATGCTACGGATATCGGAGGCTTAAAAGAGCATATCAAACACTGTTTGCCGGAGTACATGTTGCCTTCGGCTTGGCTATGGCTGGACGCGATGCCGTTGAACGCCAACGGCAAGCTGGATCGCAACGCGTTGTCCGCTTTAACAAACCCAATCGACAATGCACAGTCGTATGTTGCGCCGCGCGATGAGGCGGAAGAGGCCGTGGCCGACATTTGGCGAGAAGTGCTGGGCATCGGGCAGTTGGGCATTCATGACGATTTTTTCGATCTGGGAGGGCATTCGTTGGCTGGTGTGCAAGTGACGGTAAAAGTGCAAGAGCTGTTCAATATCGAAATACCGGTAAAGATTTTGTTCGAAGCCGCGACTGTCGCCAAGTTTGTCGACAGGATGGGGGAGTATCAGACAACAGAGTTGCTTGAGGCTATGGAATAGAAACGGGATTGAATAAAAACAAACCACGAAGGACACGAAGAAAGTTCCCGTTCCCACACACTACGGCAACGTCATTAAGTTAAGCATTGTAGGAGCGGTCCGTGCCCGCGATGAAGAATCTACAAATTTGCAATCGTTGCCAAAATATCGCGGGCACGGACCGCTCCTACTGAGTGTCGATATGCTAATGGCAGTGACACGCTGCTTGAGAACGCGGCCAAGCTTAGCGTATCGGCTTTGCACAACGAATTATTAGTTATCAGGAGCAAGAAATCATGAACGATAAAACCCTGTACCGCCTTGCCGACTCGACAGCGGTGGAAGCGCTGGTCGATAACTGGGTGGCTTGGCCGCATACTTTTTCGCCGGTGCCTTACAGTCTGCATATGTTGAATTACCAGAAGAAAAACCTGAGTTCGTATCTGAAAAATCCCGCGATTCATGTCAAATCCAGCGCCAACCCCAAGTTGCTGGGCGGACCGTTTGTCAATATTCCGGTCGAGCGAACGGCGGAGGTCGAGCAGATGCTGGAACGGATGGACGGCGAGCACGGGGGCAACCTGCAAATGGCTCGGGATTTGATCGATTTCCAGAACCTGTTGGATAAGGAAGCCACAGGGCAAAGCCTGGAACCGTATTACGCGATGTTGCCCGAGTCCCTGCGCGGCTATGTCGAATTACTGTACGACTACAACAACCGGCCTATCGTGCGTTGCATTGAAAGCCTGTTCTACAAAAGCCCGCATTACAAAAATCACCTGCAATCGCTGCGCCTGTTTACCCAGACTCATGATCGCGCCCGGCCTTACTATATGAGCACGCCGCGCCTGCCCGAAGATGACAGCATCGAATGGGCTATACCGTTTGCCAAAGCAAGCATCGACGAGTTGTTTAAGCTGGACAGCCAGCCTCGGCCTTTGGCTTATATACGCGAGGTATTGGGGCTCGATGCCGGTGATGACAACAAATTGATCAATCTGCTTACCGACCAGCCGCCGCGTTCGACTGAAGCCTGGCAAGGTGATGGCGTGCGGGTTCGCTATCTCGGGCATGCCAGCGTGTTAATCGAATATAACGGCATTGCAATTTTGATCGACCCTTTTATTGCCGTGCAGCCCAGCCAGGGCGGCATCGAGCGTTACAGTTTCCATGACTTACCGCCGCATATCGATTATGTGTTGATTACCCATGTCCATCACGATCACTACGTGTTCGAAACGCTACTGCGTCTTCGGCATAAAATCGGCTGTCTTGTGGTGCCGAAAAGCTCGGGCATTTTCTATGGTGACATTTCGATGAAGCTGCTGGCCCGTGAGTTGGGCTTTAACCATGTGATCGAAGTCGATCCGCTGGATACGATCCCATTTCCCGGCGGCGCTTTCGTCGCAGCACCGTTTCTTGGCGAACATAACGACCTGCCGTTTGCCAAAAGCGCTTACCTGATCAGTGCCGGGCAGCAGCGATTGCTGTTTGCAGCCGATTCCAACTGCCTGGACCGGCGCATGTACGAAAATCTGTATGCGGAGTACGGTCCTATCCAGACCGTATTTTTGGGCATGGAATGCATAGGCGCGCCGTTGTCCTGGGTATACGGACCGCTATTGCCGAAACTGCCCGAGCACAGCCATTGTCAGTCGCGGCGCTCGAAAGGCAGCGATGCCGATGCGGCTTTGAATCTGTTGGATGCGGTTAAAACCGAGCGAGTTTATATCTATGCGATCGGCCGCGAACCCTGGCTGCAATATTTCATGGCCCTGGAGCCGGAAGACGATGATGCCTATATCCGGGAAATCGGCAAAGTGCTGGAAGCCTGTCAAAGCAAAGGCTTTGCCGATGCGCGCAGATTGTATGGTAGGGATGAGATTCATTTGGGCGGTTGATGGGAGGCTGTTCCCGATTTCAAGCTAAGCCAAGAGCGTCCAGGTTTTAAAACCTGGACACCCTGAAATGACAGCGTCTTCTGATAGACGGTTAAAACTTCGGAAAAAATCATGGCCCACACAACGATGCAAAGCGCGTCAAACAGCGGCAAAGCCCAGCGCGCACAGTTAATTGCCCGGCTCAAAAAATCAGATACTCCAAACGCTGGAATTATCGGCAAACGCAACGGTAACACAATAGCGCCGTTATCCTATTCTCAGGAGCGCTTATGGATTATGTCGCAACTGGAACCGGACAACCCGATCTACAACGTCGCCGGAGCCGTGCAATTCGACGGCGTGTTGAATTGCCAAGCCTTGCAGCACAGTCTGGACGAGGTCGTCAGGCGCCATGAAATCCTGCGCAGCCGGTTTACCGAAGATGGCCAGCAGGCCTTACCAAGCAGCGGACTGCCTATGGCCAGCTTGGATCTTACAGGTTTCCAGCCGGATAAGGCGATGGAACAGTTCCAGCACTGCGCCGACGACTTTATCCAATGCCCGTTCCGACTTGCCGAACAGCCGCCGCTACGGGCGCTGCTGGCCGTATTCAGCGAACGGCGGCATATATTGCTGTTGACGCTGCATCATATCGTCTCGGACCGCTGGTCGGTCGGCGTGTTGATGCAGGAGGTCTCCGCATTATACGGCGCATACAGCCAAGGCAAGCCGTCGGCGTTGCCGGAATTGCCGATTCAATACGGCGATTTTTGCGTATGGCAACGCAGACAGCAGGAAAAATGGGCTAGGCATCTGGATTATTGGCGAAAGAAACTGACCGGCGCGCCGCCGTTGCTGGAATTGCCGGCCGACCGGCCGAGGCCGCCGGTGCCGAGCTACGTTGGCGACATGCACAACTTCGAAGTTGCCCCCGAATTAAATAGCGCGCTGAAAGAGCTGGGTAAGCAATACAACGTTACGCTGTTCATGGTGATGGCCGCCGCGTTCAACACGCTGCTGTACCGCTACACCGGCAGCAAGGATAACTGCATCGGTTATCCGGTGGCCGGGCGCAACCAAAGCCAAACGTCGGCTTTGATAGGCTTTTTTGTCAACACATTGGTGCTGCGTTGCCAATTGGAACCGGGCATGCCGTTCTCGGAGCTATTGTTGCAACTGCGCGAGCAGGCCTTGCAGGATCAGAATCATCAGGAACTTTCATTCGGCCAGTTGCTTGACGCGCTGAATCCGGTCCGCAATACCAGCCATGCGCCGTTGTTTCAGGTGATGCTGGCGGTGCAGAATGTGCCGATACCGGATTTTAGGATGCAGGATGTGTCGGCTAAGCCGTTGACCATGAATAACCGGACAGCCCAATTCGACCTGAGCTTGTTTATCGATGAACGTGACGGCAAGCTGCTAGGCAATTTCGAATACAGCGCCGATTTATTCGATGCTGAGACTATCACCAGAATGGCCGGGCATCTGCAAATATTGCTGGCCGGTATTGTCAGTAAGCCCAAAATCCCGCTGAATCAATTGCCGTTGATGTCTGAAGCGGAAACCAGGCAATTGCTTGACGACTGGAGTGGTGTAGGGCGTGCCGTGGACGCCTTAACCCCAAATGCACGCCCTACAGCGGATGCCCTGTTAATTCATCAGCTTTTTGAAGCACAGGCGCAAATGACGCCGGACAAAACGGCGCTGGCTTTTGCAGGTCAACGTATCGGTTACGGCGACCTTAACCGTCGTGCGGAGCTATGGGCGGAACGGCTATCGGATTTGGGGATTGGTCCCGAATGCAGGGTTGGCGTCTGTGCAGAACGTTCGGTAGAACTGATTGTCGGCTTGCTGGCCGTGCTCAAGGCCGGGGCCGCTTATGTTCCGTTGGATCCCGGCTATCCCGAAGAGCGCCTGGAGTTTATGCTGAACGATGCCGGTATCGAGCTGTTGCTGATCCAAAGCGCGTTGTCCGGTAAGTTTCAGCATCGCGCCGTCAACATGCTTTACCTGGATGAATATTCAGCCGAAGGCCAGGCACAACGCACTTCGTCTCGCCCGGTATCGCCAGGCAATACCGCTTATATCATTTATACCTCGGGTTCGACCGGACAGCCTAAAGGCGTTGCGGTCAGTCATCAGAACTTGCTGCATTCGACATTAGTCAGGACGAATTATTACCGCGAACCGTTGGGATGCTTTTTATTGTTGTCCTCGTTTGCGTTCGACAGCTCGGTTGCCGGGATATTCTGGACCTTAAGCCAAGGCGGATGCTTATGCCTGCCGCAACAGGAGGATTTGACCGATCCAGCAGCTTTGGCCGGACTGATTAATCGACACAATGTAACTCATTTGCTGGCCCTGCCGTCGTTTTATACGGCCATTGTCAATGACGGAAATCTGCCGAAGTTGAAATCGCTGCTGGGGGTTATCGTCGCAGGGGAGGCCTGTTCGGGCGATATCGCTGCAGAACATCGCAGAAAGTTACCGGCGGTTCAGTTTTACAACGAATATGGCCCCACGGAAGGCACGGTTTGGAGCACCGTTTACCGCAGCACAAAAGATGACGCGGGCGCCATGCTGCCGATAGGCCGGGCCATAGCTAACGTACGGGTTTATATTCTGGACCCGCAATACCAGCCGGTACCGATAGGCGTCAGCGGCGAATTGTATGTAGGCGGAGCCGGTTTGGCGCAAGGCTACCTGAACCGTCCGGCGCTGACTGCGGAAAAATTTATCCCCAACCCGTTCGCCGCCAACGGCGAGCGGCTCTATAAAACCGGCGATCTGGCGCGCTTTCGCGTCGATGGCGAGATAGAATTTTTAGGCCGCATCGACAACCAAGTCAAAATTCGCGGTTACCGGATCGAGTTGGGCGAAATCGAAACCCGCTTGCAGCAACATCCAGGCATCGAAGCCGCCGCCGTGTTGGCAAAAGAGGGCAACCAGGGCAATAAACGCCTGATTGCCTATATTGTCGGCCAATCGTCGTCTGTGCCGGAAACACAACACTTGCAGAGCTATCTTAGACAGAGCCTGCCCGATTACATGGTGCCGACGGTATTTGTCAGTTTGGAGAAACTGCCGTTGACGCCTAACGGAAAATTGGACGGCAAAGCCTTGCCCGAGCCGGACGATTCAGAGCAGGACAAGCGTCTGGGAGTCGCCCCGCGCAATGACGTCGAACAAACGCTGGCGGAAATCTGGAGCCAATTGCTCGGTGTACAAGGCTTAAGTATTCATGACAATTTCTTTAATCTGGGCGGCGATTCGATACTCAGTATTCAGGCGGTCAGCCGTGCGCATCAGGCCGGTTTAACTCTGACCGCCAAACAGCTGTTCCAAAATCAGACTATCGCCGAATTGGCGGCAGCGATTACAGAAACAGGCGTCGGCTTGGACGAGACCGGAACAAAATCGGCGGAACAGGGCCGAGTCACAGGCGAAGTGCCGCTAACACCCATTCAGCAATGGTTTTTCGATCTTGACCTGATTAATCCGCACCATTGGAACCAAACGCTACTATTGCAATCGACCATGCGGTTGGATTCGTCCATCTTGCAACAAGCCATCCTGCAACTGGTCGAGCATCACGATGCGCTACGCCTGACTTTTGCCGCGCAAGAGGATGGCCCGAAAGCCGTCAATCAACAAGAACTGCTTCCTTCATTTCTGTGCGTCGATCTGGATGCAATTGTGCCTGAGCAGCGGCAACAACATATTGCAACGATCTGCGCAGCGCAGCAGTGCAGTCTCAATCTGACTGAAGGGCCGTTGCTGGAGGTTGTGTTATTCGATAGCCGGGAAGCCGGTGAGCAACGATTATCATGGGTCATCCATCATCTGGTCGTTGATGCCGTATCGTGGCGGATTCTGCTGGAAGACCTGCATACGGTTTATCGGCAACTGGCTGACGGACAGGATATAAAACTGCCTGCGAAAACCACGTCTTTCAAACAATGGGCGACACAGTTGTCCGAGTATGCAAAAAGCGCCGCTGTACAAAATCAAGCCGATTATTGGCTGAACCGTCAACAAGCAGCCCGACTGCCGGTCGATTATCCGCAGGGACAAAACAGCGAAGCGAGTACGGCAACATCGACGGTCACGTTATCGGAAGCTGAAACCGAAGCTTTATTGCAACAAATACCTTCCGTATATCGAACTCGTATCAATGACATCCTGCTGGCCGCGTTAAGCCTAAGTTTAGCCGATTGGAGCGGCAATAATTCGGTGCTGATCGATCTGGAAAGCCACGGCCGCGAAGAACTGTTTGACGATATTGACCTGAACCGGACCGTCGGCTGGTTTAGCAGCGTTTATCCGGTGTTGTTCATGCTGCCGTCGGACAGAACGCCGGGCAACCTGATCAAGTCCATCAAGGAACAATTGCGGCACGTGCCCGGTAACGGCATCGGTTACGGCGTGTTGCGCTATCTCGGCGACGAAAAAACCGGCGCGGCATTAAAACAGCAGCCTGCCGCGCAGGTCATTTTCAACTATCTGGGCAGGCTCGATTCAGCCCTAGCGGCGGACAGTCCTTATCAATTGGCGGTGGAAGATAGCGGAGCGGGCATTGCTGCCAACAATCGACGCGCCCATGAGATTGACGTTATCGCTAAAATTCAGCAGGGAATCTTGCAGCTAGGTTTTAAATACAGCAGCGTGCGTTTTAACGGCAAGACCATAGAGATTTTGGGACATGCGTTTTTGCGCAATTTGCAAAACCTGATACGCCACTGCCTATTACCCGGTGTCGGCGGCTACACGCCTTCCGATTTTCCGCTGGCGCGCATCAGCCAGCAGGAATTGGACGGGTTAGTCTTAACGCCTGCGAGGATTGACGATATCTATCCGCTGACCCCGTTGCAACAAGGCTTGGTATTTCATAGTCTTTATGCGGAAGAATCGGGCGTTTATTGCATTTTGCTGGGCTGCCGGTTGGACGGAGCCATTAATGTTGCGGCTTTCAAACAGGCCTGGCAACAAACGATCGACAGGCACAGCATTCTGCGGACCGGTTTTTTGGTAAAGAACAGCGATATGCCGTTGCAATTTGTCCACCGCAATGGTGGTCCGCTGCCTTGGTTTGAACTGGATTGGCAACATCTTTCCAAAGAACAACAGCGACAGCATTGGCAGGATTTTCAAGCAGCCGAGTGGCAAGCCGGTTTTGATTTTGCAAAGCCGCCGCTGATGCGGCTGACGCTAATCCGCTGTTCGGACGATCGGCATTATTTTGCCTGGAGCTTTCACCATTTGTTGCAAGACGGCTGGAGCATGTCGTTAATACTCAAGGATGTTTTCGACTGTTATCAGGCCTTAAGCGCAGGCCGCGAAAGCCGGTTGCCCGCCGCCAAACCCTATCGTAATTATATCGAATGGATGCAGCGTCAGGATATGACGGCCGCTGAAACTTACTGGCGCAACACATTAGCCGGATTTGCCGCGCCTACGCCGCTGTTCATTGATAAAAAAGCCGATAACACGGTCAGCGGCAGTTATGGCCAGCAGAACCTGATGCTTTCCCGCGACAGTACCGCCCGTCTGCACAGCTACGCACAAAGCAACCGGTTGACGCTGAATACGCTGATACAGGGGGCATGGGCGATATTGCTGAGCCGGTACAGCGGCGAGCGGGATGTTATGTTCGGGGTAACGGTGTCGGGCAGGCCGACTGATCTGGACGGTATTGAAGCGATGGTCGGTTTGTTTATCAATACTTTACCGCTGCGAGTCCGGGTTCCGGCTGCCGCCGAGGTTACCGCTTGGTTGCAGCAGCTGTTGGAACACAATATGACGCTGCGACAGTACGAATACACCCCGTTGGTCAATATCAACGGCTGGAGCGAAATTCCCAGCGGCCGGGCCTTATTCGACAGTTTGCTGGTGTTCGAAAATTATCCCGTCGACAAGGTCTTGCGCGAACAGCTGGGCAGCTTGTCGATTGCCGACATTACCATTAAAGATCAAAGCCATTATCCGTTAACGGTTACCGCCGTTCCGGGAACACATTTGGAAATATCGATCAGCTATGATCAGCGATATTTCGATGAAAATTCAGTGTTGCGGATGCTCGGCCATTTTGTGGTGATTTTAGAAAGTTTTGCCGAGCAGCCCGAATCAAGGTTAGCCGAATTACCGTTATTGACCTTCGCGGAACAGCAGCAAATTCTGATGGATTGGAATGCAACCGGTGTCGACTATCGGCAAGATCAATGCATACACAGGCTTTTCGAAGCGCAAGTTGAAAAATCGCCGGATGCGATTGCGGCGGTGTTCGGAGAGCAAACATTGAGCTATGCCGAACTTAACGCCAAGGCCAATCAACTGGCGCGATGCCTGCATTCAAGAGTCGCGGGGCCTGAGCTGTTGGTCGGCGTTTGCCTGGAACGTTCGCTGGACATGGTGATAGCCTTATTAGGCATACTCAAAGCGGGCGGAGCCTATGTTCCATTGGATCCCGGTTATCCTCGTGAGCGTATCACTTATATGTTGAACGATGCAAGAGCGCCGATTCTTATTACCCAGGAAAATTTGCTGCCGTTGTTGACTGAAACAACAGTGCCGTATCTCTGTCTCGATAGCGATTGGCCGCTCATTGCAGCGGAGCCGTCGTCGAATTTGAACATTGCAGTACATCCGCAGCAATTGGCTTATGTGATCTATACCTCCGGCTCCACAGGACAACCTAAAGGAGTCATGGTTTCTCATCATGATGTGTTGCGTCTTTTTTATGCCACGGAACAGAAATTTAATTTCAACGAACAGGATGTTTGGACGATGTTTCATTCTTATGCATTTGATTTCTCAGTCTGGGAAATATGGGGGGCGCTGTTATACGGCGGACGGCTGGTGGTCGTGCCGTTTTGGCTTAGCCGGTCTCCGGTGGAATTCTACGATTTACTGGTAAAAGAACAGGTTACCGTCTTAAACCAAACGCCTTCCGCATTTCAGCAACTGGTTCGAATGGAGCAGGAACAGCTTGGCGAGCCTGGAAATTTGGCGCTGCGATTCGTTATTTTCGGCGGAGAATCCTTGGATTTGCAAAGCTTGAAACCGTGGTTCGACAAGCACGGCGACGAGAGCCCCTGTTTGGTCAATATGTATGGCATTACCGAAACCACTGTTCATGTGACGTTCCGTGAGCTAAGCCGAAAGGATTTGGCTGAATCAATGGGGAGTCCGATTGGCCGTCCTATTGACGATTTACAGGTGTATTTACTTGATGCCCGGCAGAATCTTTGCCCGATCAATGTAAATGGGGAATTAAATGTCGGCGGTGCAGGGCTGGCCAGAGGGTATCTCAATCGCCCTGATTTGACCGCAGAGCGATTTATTCCGAATCCGTACGGGGAACCCGGAAGCCGGTTGTATAAGAGCGGCGATTTGGCTTGCTATCGACCTTACGGCGACATCGACTACTTGGGTCGAATCGATCATCAAGTCAAAATCAGGGGCTTTAGAATTGAGCTCGGGGAAATAGAAGCCCGGTTACAGGAACATCGGGATATTAAACACGCGGCCGTATTAGCCAGGGAAGACCAGCCCGGCGATAAGCGTCTGGTTGCCTATATCGTTGCAGCCCGGCCTGAGTCAATCAATACCGAACAACTGCGCGCTTATCTGGCTGAGAAGCTGCCTGACTATATGGTCCCGAGTGCGTTTGTTTATCTCGAGACAATGCCGCTGTCGTCGAACGGCAAGCTTGACCGGAAAGCTCTGCCGGTACCGGACCGGCAAGCACATCGGCAAATTGTTTATGTCGCACCGCGTAACGATACCGAGGAAATTCTGGCCGCTATCTGGTCGGACATTCTGGCTGTTGAAAAGGTGGGCATCGACGATGACTTTTTCGAACTGGGCGGGCATTCCCTGACCGCCACGCAACTCGTTTCCCGGATTAATAAAAGTTTTCAATTGGAACTGGCGCTGCGTGAGGTGTTTGAAGTATCCACCGTCGCCGGGCTCGCCCTGGTCGTTGAGGATCGGCTGATTGAAAAGCTGGAAGCCTTGTCCGAACACGAAGTCGAACATCTCAACCAAAATAATATGCTTGCGGTATAGAACAATGCAAAAAACTAATGAATTATCCAATCGTCGGGCGCATTTGTCCGAAACCAAGCAAGCCATGCTGGAGCAACTTTTAAAAGGCAAGGTTAAAGCTGGTACTTCCGGCGACATCATCCAGCCGCGCCCTGAATCGGCAGTGGAACTATCCTGTTCCCAGCAACGGCTGTTTTTTCTGGATCATCTGCAATCGCTTGCTGTTGCTTACAACATGCCTGCGGCATTGCAGCTTAAAGGGACGCTTTGTCTTGCCGCGTTAGAGCAAGCTTTGGATGAGATAGTCCGCCGGCATGAGGTTTTACGTACTGTGTTTGTTCAGGAGGGCAAACAGATCCGGCAAAAAATGACGCCGGTTTTAAACCTGGCTTGTCCTGTTGCCGAGCTTAACGATTTAGCGGATGAGCTGCGGCAAACGGAAACACAACGGTTGCATCAACAAGAACTGCATAAACCGTTCGATCTGGCGCAGGGGCCGTTGCTGCGCGTCAATCTGATACAGCAGGCCGCAGACCGCTACCTGCTGTTATTTACGCTGCATCACATCATCTCGGACGGCTGGTCTATCGGCATCCTGGTTCGCGAATTTTCCGAGCTTTACCGGGCTTTTATTGAAGGCCGTCCTTCGCCGCTCTCCGAACTCCCGATTCAATACGCCGATTTTGCCTATTGGCAAAAACAGTGGCTGCAAAGTGCGGCCTATGAAAAACAGCTGGCCTATTGGCAACGGCAATTACAGGGTGCTCCCGATACCCTGGCGTTGCCTACAGACAGGTCGAGGCCCGCGCAACCAAGCCATCGCGGCGCCAATTATCATTTTTCGGTACCGGACACGCTGTCCGCACAACTTAACAGCTTAAGCCGCCGACACGGTGTGTCCGTCTTTACCACCTTGCTGAGCGCATTCAATGTATTGCTGTACCGCTATACCGCACAACACGATATCTGCATCGGCACGCCTGTCGCCAATCGCAACCGGCAGGAATTGGAAGGACTCATCGGCCTGTTCGTCAACACGCTGGTGTTGCGTAGCGATCTGTCGGGTAATCCGGCGTTTTCCGGCTTACTTAAGCAAACCGGGAACAGGGTTCTGGAAGCCCAGGCTAATCAAGACCTGCCGTTTGACAAACTGGTGGAAGCGGTTTCCGGCGTACGCGATTTAAATCAAACACCGCTGTTTCAGGTGCTGTTTGTTATGCAAAACACGCCTTCCGAAACTTTCAGCCTGCCGGGGCTGCAACTGATGCAGGGCAACGCGGAAACCCAAACGGCCAAATTCGATTTGTCCTTATTGCTGACGGAAACCCATGCAGGTTTGCAGGCGGTTTTCGAATATAACACCGACTTGTTCGAGCAGGCGACGATGCAGCGCTGGTCGCAGCATTACCTCAACTTATTGCAAGCTATAGTCAGTCGGCCGGACCTGCGCATTGCCGAACTGCCTTTGCTGAGTCCGGCCGAGAACCGGCAAATTCTGCTCGACTGGAACGCCACACAAGTTCGCTTTCCGCAAGATCGGTGGATACATCAATTATTCGAGCAACAGGTTGAAGTTACGCCGGATGCCGTTGCGGTTATTTTCGAGCAGCGCTTTTTAAGCTATGCCGAACTCAATATCAGGGCCAACCAGTTAGCGCATTATTTACAGGGCGGCGGTATCGGGCCGGATGTGCGGGTGGGCGTCTGCATGGAGCGTTCTTTGGAGTTGGTGATTGCTCTGCTGGCCGTGCTCAAGGCGGGTGGCGCTTATGTGCCGCTGGATCCCGGCTATCCTCAGGAGCGGCTGGATTTTATGCTGAGCGATGTCAACGCGCCGGTCGTTTTGACCCAGAGCCCTTTGCTAAGCAAGCTCGCCGCAAGTTCGGCAAAGCTGCTGTGCCTGGACACACAATGGCCGGAGCTGGCCGGTGAAGCGGTCGTCAACCCGGAGGTAGCCTTGTTGCCGGAACATCTGGCGTATTGCATTTATACCTCCGGCTCGACCGGAAAGCCGAAAGGCGCGGACGTGCCGCATCAAGGGATTTTGAACCGTCTGCAGTGGATGCAGGCGGAATACAAGCTCGATTCCGATGACCGGGTATTGCAAAAAACCCCGTTCAGTTTTGATGTCTCGGTCTGGGAGTTTTTCTGGCCGTTAATGACTGGTGCGACACTGGTCGTGGCTGCGCCGGAACAGCATAAAGACAGCAGGGCGCTGATTGAGCTGATCAAGCGGCAGCGGGTGACTACGGTGCATTTCGTACCGTCCATGTTGCAAGCCTTTCTCGATACGCCGGGCGTGGAAACCTGCACGTCCTTGACACGGGTTATTTGCAGCGGCGAAGCCCTATCCGCCGAGCTGGTCAGGCGTTTTTACCAACACTCCGGCGCAAAACTCCACAACCTGTACGGACCGACCGAAGCTTCGGTCGATGTCAGTTATTGGGCGTGCCGGCCGGATACCGGCGATGCCGTGCCCATCGGCAAGCCGATTGCCAATATCGAACTGTATATCCTGGACCGGCAGCTTAATCCGGTGCCGGTCGGCATTCCCGGCGAGCTGCATATCGGCGGTACCGGCCTGGCTCGCGGTTATCTGAACCGGGCCGGGCTCAGCGCCGAAAAATTCATTCCCAACCCGTTTTGTGCCGCGGGCAGTCGTTTATATAAAACCGGCGACCTGAGCCGTTTCCGCGCCGACGGCAACATTGAATACTTGGGCCGGATCGACCATCAAGTCAAAATCAGGGGCTTTAGAATTGAGCTCGGGGAAATAGAAGCCCGGTTGCAGGAGCATGCCGGTATTAAAGAAGCCGCTGTTTTGGCACGGGAAGACCTGCCCGGCGACAAACGTCTGGTTGCCTATGTCGTCCCCGTCAATCCGGACGCTATCGATGCCGAACAACTGCGCGCTTATCTGGCTGAGCAATTGCCCGAGTACATGGTGCCGGGCGCATTTGTTTATCTGGATGCGATGCCGTTATCGCCGAACGGTAAATTGGATCGTAAAGCCCTGCCTGCGCCTGACCGGCAGGCACAGCGGCAAACCGCTTATGTCGCACCGGGTAACGGCACCGAACAGGCGCTTGCCGCAATCTGGGCGGACGTTCTGGGTTTGGAGCCGGTCGGTATCGAAGACAATTTCTTTGCTCTGGGCGGCGATTCCATACGCAGTTTGCAGGTCATTAATTTGGCTAAAGAATGCGGTATCGAGTTTAGCCTGGAACAGCTTTACCGGCATGGCACGATCCGTGGTTTGGCGGCGTTATCGGGGGCGTCCGCTATGCCGGTCGCACCGCAGTCGCCGTTCGCTTTAATCACCGAGCATGACCGGGCCTTGTTGCCGGGTGCGGTCGAGGATGCTTATCCGTTGTCGACATTACAGGCCGGTATGATTTTTCATAGCGAATACGATAAAGCCGCTTACCATCTGGTAGACAGTGTCGAGCTCCGTTGCGAATTGAATAGCCAGGTGTTACAAACCGCAATTCGGCAGACGGTGGACCGGCATCCGGTGCTAAGAACGGCTTTTGATATGGGCGGCTACAGTGAGCCGTTGCAACTGGTTTTCAGTGCCGATAAAGTTTTCGCCGAGATCGCAGTTGAAGACTGGCGCGATTTATCAGCCGAACTGCAACGGCAACAATTCAAGCTCTGGCTGGAGATGGAAAAATCCAGTTCCTTTGTCATTACACAAGCGCCGTTGATCCGTTTTCATATCCACCGCTTCAGCGACGACCGCTTTCGCTTCACGGTCACCGAGCATCACGCGATACTCGACGGTTGGAGTCTGGTTGCGATGCTGAACGAGATTTTTAAGCGCTATACCGCGTTAATCAAAGGTCATGCAGAGGCAACGGAATCAGTTCCGGCCAATGCATTGCGGGATCTGGTGGACTGGGAACGCAAGGCAATCCAATCCGAGCCTCATCGCCGGTACTGGCGGCAAAAACTGGCGGATGCCCGGCATTCCACGTTGCCGTCCGGCATCAATGGGCAAACCGGGAATAAAGCCAAACAGCTGATAACGTTATCGCCGGAACTTACCCAGGGTTTGCAGGCCTTGGCGCAATCGCTGGCAGTACCGCTGAAAACGGTACTACTGAGCGCGCATCTTAAAGTGCTCAGTATGCTGTACGGAGAAAGCAACATCACTACCGGGCTGGTTTGTAGTGTTCGGCCCGAAACAGCCGACGCGGATCGGGCCTTGGGCGTTTTTTTAAACACCTTGCCGTTTCCGATGCAACTGGACGGCGGGAACTGGCGGGATTTGATCCTTAAGGTGTTCGCCGCCGAACAGGAATTGCTCAAATTCCGCTTTTATCCGTTGGCGCAAATTCAGCAGGAACATGAGCGGGCGGCTTTATTCGATGCGATGTTCTACTACCTTCACTATCACATCGCAGGCGATTTGTTACAGTCCGATGAGCTGAAAATTCTGGATTGGGATGATCATATTCAGGCGATTTTTACTTTAAACGTCGCCTTCCATCTGGACATTCAAAGTTCGCAATTGCAAGTTGTGGTCGCTGTCGATGACAAGAAATTATCCGGCGCTCAAGTCGACAGTATTATCGAATATTTAGTTAATGTGCTGACCGATATTGCGCAGAATCCATCGCATCGCCATGACCGGCAAAGTTTTCTGCCCGCTCGCGAACAGCGCCGGTTAACTGTCGATTGGAATAATACCGCCGTTGACTATCCCCGGTACCGTGGCCTGCACCAATACTTTGAACAACAGGCAGCCGATACGCCGGACGCGCTTGCCGTTGTCTTTGAAGACCGTTCTTTGACTTATGCCGAACTTAACGCCAAAGCCAATCAGTTGGCGCATTACCTGACAGACCGGGGCGTCGGCCCGGATATGTTAGTGGCCGTTTGCCTGCAACGCTCCCTGGACATGATGGTTGCGCTGCTGGGCATACTCAAGGCCGGTGGGGCTTATGTGCCTCTCGACCCGAACTATCCGGCTGAACGTTTGACCTACATGCTGGAGGATTGTGCGCCGGTAGCGCTGCTGACTCAGCTGGCGTTACAAGATCGATTTTCTACAAAAAACATTCCCAAACTAGTACTGGATGGCGATGAGGATCCGGCTATTGCACGGCAGACGAAATGCAATCCCGATCCTGCAGCGCTTGGGTTGACCGTCCGGCATTTGGCCTATGTTATTTATACATCCGGTTCAACGGGACAGCCTAAAGGCGTGATGATAGAACATTCGAATGCGCTGAACTTTATCGCATGGGCAAAAGCGAGCTTTCCTTATCGACAGTTGGCGCATACTTTATTTTCGACCTCGATCAATTTCGACCTGGCCGTCTATGAAATTTTTGTTCCGCTCAGTTCGGGAGCGACGGTTCATCTTGTCGAAAACCTGCTGGCAGTCAATGATTCATGCGCGGGCATTACCCATATCAATACCGTGCCATCGGTCATCAATGCGCTAAACGGCACAGGGCAAATTCCGCATTCGGTGCAATCGGTCAATTTGGCAGGCGAGCCGTTAAAGCAAGCTTTGGTTGACGGTATTTTTGCTTCGACGCAGGTGCAAACGGTTAACAATCTTTACGGTCCAACAGAAACGACCACTTATTCCACCTGGGTATCGATAGCGAAAGCACAGACATTTCCGGCTCATATCGGGCGGCCTATCGCCAACACGCAAATTTATATTCTCGATGCGCAATTGCAACCCGTACCGCCGGGTGTATCGGGCGAAATATACATCGGCGGCGCCGGGGTCGCGCGAGGTTATCTGAATCGGCCCGAGCTTACCGCGGCACGTTTCATTGCCGATCCTTTCAATACCGACGCCAAGGACAATGCCCGTCTTTACAGAACCGGTGATTTAGGGCGGTGGTTGGAAAAAGGCAATATCGAGTATTTGGGGCGCAATGACTTCCAGGTCAAAATCCGGGGTTTCCGTATTGAATTGGGCGAAATAGAAGCTCAACTCGCCCTTTGTGACGGTGTACGCGAAGCCGTCGTTATTGCCCGTGAAGATAAGCCGAACGATCTACGGCTGGTCGCTTATTTGTTGACTCAGGACAACATCGAACTGTCGCCGGCTGAATTACGCAGCCGGCTTGCGGTGGTTTTGGCCGATTACATGATACCCAGCGCCTTTGTTTGTTTGCCCGCCTTTCCGCTGCTGCCGAACGGCAAGCTTAATCGCAAGGGTTTGCCGCAACCGGAAATCAGTGAGATGTCCACACAGGACTATGTCGCACCGCGCAGCGCAACGGAAATAATTCTGGCGGAAATATGGGGGGACATTCTGGGCATTGAAAAAGTCGGTATCAAGGACAACTTTTTCGATTTGGGCGGACATTCGCTATTGGCGACTCAGCTGGTATCCCGATTGTGCAACCGATTTAAAATCGAATTGCCGCTGAAAATGCTGTTTGAAGCCAATACGCTTGAAAAACTGGCCGAAACAGTCGATCTGGCAGTGTGGGCCGGTAACAATGCGAGCAAGCTGCGATCAGACGATGAAACCATTTACGAGGAAATAGAATTATGATGGAGACCGAGTTGCTGGCTACCTTACGCGATTTAAACATTAAGGTTTATGTTGAAGACGGCAGTTTAAAATGTAAGGCTCCGCAGAATACTTTAACCGATGAAATCAAAACGCTGCTTAAAACCAGAAAAGAGCAGTTGATTGAAATTCTGTCCCAGGCTGAACAATATAACGATGCGCCGATAACGCCTGTTTTACGCACTATCCCCATTCCGCTTTCATACGCTCAGCAACGCTTATGGTTTCTGGATCAATTGGAATCCGGCAGCGCTTTTTACAATATACCGATTGCGCTGAATTTGAGCGGCCGGTTGAATGTTTTAGCGTTACAACAAAGCATTAACGAAGTGGTCCGGCGACATGAAAGCCTGCGCACCGCTTTTGTTACGGTAAACGGGCAGCCGATGCAGGAACTCAAGCCCGATCTTGTCGTTCCCATCATGCAGGTGGACATGACCCTGTTGTCCGGGCAGGCGCGGCAAACATCAATACAAAGTTTGTGCGGACAGGAAATCGCAAAACCGTTTGCGTTATCAAGCGATCCATTAATCCGCATTACATTGATCAATTTATGTCAAGGTGACAGACAGGAATATATTCTGTTGATGACCTTGCACCATATCGTGTCCGACGGCTGGTCGTCAGCGCTATTGACCCGTGAATTCGTCGCGCTGTATCAGGCTTTCAGTGCAGGCAAGCCGTCTCCATTAACGGAGTTGGCTATCCAATATGCCGATTTTGCCTACTGGCAACGGCAATGGTTAAGCGGCGACATTTTGCAACGGCAAATTGATTACTGGCAAAAACAACTGAACGGCATACCTGAGCTGTTGGAGTTGCCGACCGATTTTCCAAGGCCGCCGGTCATTAGCTATTGCGGGGCAAATTACACCTTCAGCATACCGCTTGCGTTGGCGGAACAATTCCGGGCTTTAAGCCGACAGCATAATGCCACCCTGTTTATGGCCTTATTGGCGGCCTTTAATGTCTTGTTATTCCGTTACAGTCACCAGCAGGATGTGTGTGTCGGCACTCCGGTTGCCAATCGTAATAAACTGCAAATAGAAGGCTTGATAGGTTTTTTCGTCAATACGCTGGTGTTGCGCACCGATTTGTCGGGTGATCCGCAATTTAACGAATTATTGGCCCAAGTCAAAGGCACCGTCCTGGATGCCCAGAAGTATCAGGATCTGCCTTTTGATCAAGTGGTCGATATTTTAAAGTTTGACCGTAACAGGAGTTACAACCCTTTATTTCAGGTATGGTTTACCTTGCAGAATGCAACACAGCAAGCGCTGGAAATACCGGGTTTAATTATCGGCAACGTGGAAGGCGAAAATACGGTCTCCAAATTCGATCTGGCCTTGCACTTACAGGAACAGGAAAACGGCTTATTGACCGGTGTGTTCGAATATAACACCGACTTGTTCGAGCATCGTACGATAGTCCGGCTGGCCGATCATTATCTGACTTTATTGCAAAGCATCGTCAGCCGGCCGCAAGCCCGGTTGAGTGCATTACCGATTTTGACTCGGGCGGAAAAACAGCAAATCCTGAGAGATTGGAACAACACTCAAGCCGATTGCCCGGAGGGGCTGTGTCTTCAGCAATTATTCGAGCAGCAGGTTGAACTTACACCGAATGCGGTCGCTGCGGTATTTGAGCAGCAGTCTGTCAGTTATGCCGATCTTAATGCTAAAGCCAACCAGTTAGCCCATTTTCTGCGTGGTAAAGGCGTCGGTGCCGAAGTGCCGGTGGGCTTGTGCGTCGAACGATCATTGACGATGGTTATCGGCTTATTGGGTATTTTGAAGGCCGGCGGCGCTTACGTGCCGCTGGACCCGGATTATCCTGACGAACGCTTGCGGTATATGGTGCAAGACATACAAACGCCTATCCTGTTGACGCAACAGCTGTTAGTCGAAAAATTGCCCGGCTGCGGCGCTGAGATTATATGCCTGGATCAGCGTTGGCCGGAGATAGGCCAATATCCTTCGCATAACCCTGCTGTCGAAAATAACCCGCTTGATTTGGCTTATATCATTTATACCTCCGGTTCTACCGGAAAACCGAAAGGCGTTATGGTCTCGCATCGCAATGCCGTGCATTCCACGTCGGCCAGATTCTCCGCTTATCGAGACAGGGTGCAGGCCTTTTTGCTGCTTTCTTCTTTCGCGTTCGACAGTTCCATTGCCGGAATATTCTGGACATTAGGGCAGGGCGGATGTTTATGCCTGCCTTCGCATAACGGTGCCAAAGATCCGGTCATGCTGGGCCGTATCATGGCTCGCCAGCAAGTTTCGCACTTGCTGGCGTTGCCTTCGCTTTACGCATTATTGTTGAAACAGCTGCCCGCCCAACTGCAATCGCTGAAAACCGTCATTGTGGCAGGCGAGTCGTGCCCGACCGAAGTCGTCAAACAGCACTATGCGGTACTGCCCGAAGTCTATTTATATAATGAATACGGGCCTACCGAAGCCACGGTATGGAGCAGTGTTTATCCGGCAGGAATTGATGATATCGACCGGCCCTTATCAATAGGTCGCCCGATAGACAATGTGCAAATCTATCTATTGGATCGTACCGGTTCACCTGTACCTGTCGGCGTTCAGGGCGAACTTTATGTCGGCGGCGCAGGTGTGGCGCGCGGTTACCTGAACCATCCCGAGTTGACTGCGGAAAAGTTCGTACCGAATCCGTTTAATGAAGCAGGCAGCCGTTTATATAAAACCGGCGACTTGGCCCGTTATCGCCCGGACGGTAATATCGAATTCCTGGGCCGTGTCGATCATCAGGTCAAAATACGCGGATTTAGAATCGAACTCGGTGAAATAGAAACGCGGCTTCTGGCGTATCCCGAGGTAATAGAAACGGCTGTGCTGGCGCGTGAGGATCAATCTGGAAACAAGCAGCTTATTGCTTATGTCGTCGGTCATCCGGATTACCTGCCGGATTCGGCCGCCTTACGCGAACACCTGAAAGCCGTCTTGCCGGATTATATGCTGCCGACCGCTTTCGTCTTTCTTGAGAATATGCCGTTAAGCGCTAACGGCAAGATTGATCGCAAGAGTTTATTGGCGATTAATGCCGATGCGCCGGTAACAACACAACATAGCCTGGCTGCCACGCCGACGGAGAAAAAACTGGCGCAAGTCTGGGCCGAGTTGTTGATGATAGAGTTGCCGGACAGCGGAGCCAATTTTTTCGACTTGGGCGGCCATTCCTTGCTGGCTATAGAACTGGTGTTTGCCGTGCAAAAAGCATTCGGCATCGAGCTGATGTTGGTAGACATATTCGATCAGCCAACGCTGGCCGGGCAGGCTCGATTGATTGATGGAGACCCAACCGATAATTCGCAAAAAGACATATTAATTGAGTTGGAGGCCGATGCCGAACTCGCCCCCGACATTATTGCTATTCCATCGGCTCCTATCAATATCGCTAATGCGCAAGCCTCATTTTTAACTGGCGCAACCGGTTTTCTCGGCGCATTTCTATTGGCTGAGCTGCTGAAACAGACGCGAGCCGACATCTATTGCCTGATCAGGGCGGACAATGAACAAGGAGCCGCGGAAAGATTAAAGCAACAACTCAGTCGTTATGAACTCTTGGAGCACATCGATTTCAAACGGGTTATTCCTGTGTGTGGCGACTTATCAAGCGACCGGCTGGGCCTTAGCGAACAGCGGTATCGCGAAATTGCCGCGCAGGTGGATGTTATTTATCACAACGGCGCACTGGTCAATTTCATTCAGCCATACCGGACTTTAAAACCGGCTAATGTAGCGGGTACGCAGGAAGTGTTGCGTTTGGCCTGCACGGAAAAACCCAAGGCCATTCATTATGTTTCAACGCTGTCGGTGTTCAGCGAGAAAGCCCCGATCCATCCTCACGGATTCAGCGAATATGATGAACCAAGGCTGACAGTAAATCTCGATAACGGTTATGCCCAAAGCAAATGGGTGGCGGAGCAACTGGTCAGGAAGGCTGGCGATCGTGGTTTCCAGGTTAGTATTTATCGACCGGCAACGGTTGCCGGCGATACCCGCAACGGTATATGGAATGTTGACGATTTTCTCTGCCGATTGCTGAAAGGCTGTATACAACTGGGTTTTGTGCCTGAAGGCAATAGCCGAATGGATATGGCGCCGGTCGATTATATGAGCAGGGCTATTGTCTCGCTATCGTTGCTGCCGAGTTCCATCGCCGGCTGTTTTCATTTAAATCATCCCATCCCGCCCTGTTCCGATGAATTGGTCGATTGGTTTTGCCGGTCAGGCTATCTTCTGGATCGTATCCCTTATCAAGACTGGGTGAAAAAGGTGCTGGCGACCGCGGAGGACGAGCGCAAAGACTTTGCCTTATTGCCGTTGCTGTCGATGTTTTCGGATCAAAACCGGGAGGATGAGACGGAATTATCAGAAGAAAACAGTATTCGCTACGATTGCCGGGAAACGCAAAGGATTTTGTCCGGACTCGGTATCGAGTGCGCTTTGCTGGATGGCGAGTTATTGACGCGTTATCAAGACTATTTCAGGCGGAGCGGGTTTGTTCGGGAGCCTGATCATTATCAAGAGCAATTATTTTAAACAAAATGATTTTTGCGGGTGGGGTGGATTTTAAGCTTGCTCGTCTACTTTTTGTAAATGCATAGCTTGTACTGACAATAATATCCGCGCGTCATTAGGTTCGGTTTTTTCCAGAACTCACCGCGAGCACGAAACGACTAAGGAAAACTCTAGAATGGTTAATAAGAAGAACGCTTTTTTCGGTGAAATGGCGGTTAATTCAGGAAAAAAGATCGGGACATGCCTCATGAGTGGGGTTTTTATTTTAACGTTTTGTCATGCGCTACCGGCGTTATCGGAAACAGGCAACGCCCCAAAAGTCCAATTTGATTTACCGGCCGGTGATTTGGCTACAGCATTGACTCGTTTCGCGGAGAAAACGGGAATGGAGTTAAGTTATCCGGCCGCTATGACCGCAGGAGCAAAATCCAAGCCGCTGAAGGGCAGCTATAGCACCCAAGACGGACTGAATGAACTATTGCGGGGCACCGGCTTGGCTTATCGCCAGACTGGGGATAATAGCGTTACTTTGCAGAAGGTGGCTGTTGCGGATACGAAAGCGAATGCTTCCACCCTAAAAGCTATTACTGTGACAGGTACAAAAAGCTATGCGGCCGACACCGGCTACGCTGCTATCAATGCCACTACCGGCACCAAAACCGATACGCCGTTATTCGATACCCCTATTTCCGTGCAAGTGGTACCGAAAGCGGTCATCGACGACCAGCAGGCTATCGGTCTGGAAAATACGCTTAAGAACGTCAGCGGCGTTGCCAAAGGCTTTGGCTTTGGCAGCGACAAAGATGAAAACATATTCATTCGCGGCTTTGACAACGGGGGAAATATTTACCGAGACGGCGTGTTGATGCCAAATACGCCGATTTCGTTGGCCAATGCCGAGCGCGTTGAAGTGCTGAAAGGGCCGTCAGCCATGCTGTACGGACGCGCTCAGCCGGGCGGCCTGGTTAATATTGTCACCAAAAGACCGCAAGCCGAGGCTTATTATTCGCTGCAACAGCAATTCGGCTCTTTCGATACTTATCGTACTCTGCTGGATGCCACCAATAAAATCACCGAGGATGGCTCGCTGGCTTATCGGGTCAATTACGAGCATTTGGATGCCGGTTCATTCCGGGATAATCATCCCACGACTCGCGATTTTGTCGCCCCTAGCCTGACTTGGAAGATTACCGACAAAACCCAGCTGGACTTGGATTTTATGTATCAGAATGTCAAAGCCGTCGCCGATTCCGGCATCCCTTACAGTCTGCAACTGACCGGTGCGATTCCGGGAAAAATTCCGATAAATTTTTCCGGCAATGAACCGACCGATTATGCCAATAGGGAATCCTATACCGGCGGTGTGACGCTAACCCATAACTTCAACAAAGATTGGAAAGTCCGCGCTAAATTTTCGACCCATAACCAAACCTATTTAACAGCACAGACTTCTTCGAATGGGAACGCCGATCTTTTGGGGAATTTGTTGCGGGGTTTTGTAAAAACCAGCGATGACTTCCACAACCAATACGGCACTGTTGATATAACAGGACATTTCACAACAGGGCCTTTGAAGCATGCTGTACTCCTAGGCGCCGACTATTATCATTCTAAAGGCAGGAATCTTAATGCTTTTAGCGGGGACGTTCCGACGATCAATGTGTTTAATCCGCAATACGGTTTTAATAGCCTAAGCAATCTTCCGTTGGGTAACCAAAACGACAATATCAATGAATGGTATGGGATTTACCTGCAAGATCAAATTTCGTTGTGGGATAAATGGCACTTATTAATGGGCGGCCGCTTCGATAATGCTGTGTACAACGGCTATGACGCTCAGGGGGTTTCCACCGATCATACCGACGACGACAATTTCAGTCCGCGTATAGGCTTGTTATACCAACCTGTTTCCTGGCTGGGAGCCTACGTAAATTATGTCAGCGGCTTCAATGCATTTAATCAGGGGCGGCCGATAGAGGGTTCGTCATTTGCGCCGGAAAAATCCAAGGAAATGGAATTCGGTTTAAAAGGCGAATGGCTGGATGGCAGATTGCGTTCTAACTTGGCTTTCTTTGAGTTGACAAAAACGAATGTTAAATCGCAATTGCCGGCACCTTTTGACAGTTTTTACGCGACAACGGGAGCACAACGCAGCCGCGGTATTGAATATGATCTGCAAGGGCAATTGACTGATTACTGGAATGTAATCAGTACTTATACTTATACCGAAGCAGTTGTCACCCAAGGCAATGATTCGCCATTCAGCGGCGTGGGCAAAGCGGGCGACCGCTTCGCGAATATCCCCAGA
This sequence comes from Methylobacter sp., assembly GCF_036845245.1. Classification (NCBI taxonomy): domain Bacteria; kingdom Pseudomonadati; phylum Pseudomonadota; class Gammaproteobacteria; order Methylococcales; family Methylococcaceae; genus Methylobacter; species Methylobacter sp. Next base: position 38,529 of record NZ_DAIUEH010000006.1, on the reverse strand, counting down.
AATGCTGCAAGTTTTTGGTCGACTTATGATTTTTCAAGATTCGGTGCTAAAGGCTTTAGCGCCGGGGCGGGCGTCTATCTGGTCGGCAGACGCGAAGGCAATGTCAATAACAGTTTCCAAATACCCGGCTACGCACGGGTTGACACTATGCTGAAGTATCAACATCCGGTAGGCCCATCCAAGCTTACCTTGCAATTTAATATAGAAAACCTGCTGGATAAAGAATACATCGCCTCCAGTAACGGCTATGGCGATTTTATCTTTCAAACTCTGCCGGGCGCACCACGCACTTTCCTGGGTTCGGTCAAGGTGGAGTTTTAACGGGCCGAGTAAAAGTCGGGTTGCGTACTTTATGCAGCCCGGCTTTTTAATGCCATACCAGTCTCTTGGGTTAGCGGCGAATCGATTAATCCAAGCTCATGCACTGAAAATGCCTGATGGATACGGTTCGAAAACGAAGCCATAGATGGTCATCCACTACTTGATAATGATCTCAAAAACAGCCAGCAACTCCTTATTTGACATCAAAACCCGCCGCAAGCTGTGGTTGAGGGTGCATCTTTATATCGGTTTGTTCGCCGGCGCCGTATTTGTACTCATTGGTTTAGCGGGCAGCTTGTCGGTATTTGGGCCGGAAATCGACTCGGCAGTGAATCCGGCGCTTAAAAAAGTACAAGGCTATCCTGCACAAGCGGCTTATCGGTCTTTGGATGAGATTGCAGCGGCGGCTAAGGCGGTTATTCCGAAACAGGGCCGGCCGTATGCCTTTGTATTTCCCGGTCGGCAGGATGAAGCGTTTATTATTACTTACAGTACGCCTGCACAGGTCCTGGGGCAAAGCGAATGGCATCAGGTGTTTGTTAATCCTTACAATGCCGACACCCTCGGACAACGGCTGATGTTTGACACAGGCAATCCGTGGCGAGGCAGCCTGATGAATTTTTTCGTGCGTTTTCATTACACACTGGCTTTGGGTGAAGCAGGACGCACGATTGTCGGCATTGTCGCGTTGTTTCTACTATTTTCAGTATTGACAGGGCTGATAGTTTGGTGGCCAAGCTCAGGCAAGCTTATGCAGGCTTTAACCATTAAAAGTCACGCCAGCGCCGAACGCTTCAACTTTGATTTACATAAAACGGTCGGTTTTTATGGCTCTGTAGTGCTATTGGTTGTGCTGGTTTCAGGTATCGAGATGGTATTTCCCGATTATGCGGATGGTCTTATCAAGTTGTTTTTGCCTTTGGCGTCGGCGCCTAAGGCTCCGATGTCGGTAGAAATAGACTCAACAGAGGCTATTACTTTGGCTCAAGTTGTTGCCGTAGCCGACCAACGTTTTCCCGATGGCGCTTATAAATGGATTTTTTTTCCTCAAGGAGAGCGGGATGTCTATCGTATTGTCAAAAGGGCGCCGCAGGAAGTTAATCATACCCGCCCGACACGAACGTTATGGCTTGATCAATATAACGGCAAGATAGTGCAGGAACACGATCCGGAGAGCAATGCCGCCGGGGATGTTTTTTTGCAGTGGCTTTATCCTTTGCATAACGGCGAAGCGTTCGGGCTCGGCGGAAGAATTTTGATTTTTATATCCGGATTGCTTCCAACGATTCTTTATGTAACGGGCTTTATTCGTTGGCGGCAGAAACGCAAAACGAAGATAAAACATAGAACAAAGCCAATTAGAAACATGCCTCTTTCAAGTAAATAATTATTTTTCCTGGTATAGATATTACTAATGTCAACAATCCTGTTTTTTGTTCATCCTATGGCGGGTTCTGTAAATGCCGGCTTGAAAACAGCCAGAGAATTGCAATCGATAGGCCACCAAGTGTACTTCCTGGGCTTGATTCAATGTGAAAAATTTGTGAAGCCTAACGGTTTTAATTTTATTCCGTTATTTGAGAAATGGTTTCCAAAAGATGTTGGAGAAGCTAACGAAAAAACACCGTTAGGCTTTTGGCAACAAATAAACAGAGGGAAACAGTATATAGGTCATATAAAAGCATTTATTGATGCGCTGATTGCAGGGGACGATAAAGAGTTTTTCAAGGTTATCGATGAACTAAAGCCGGATCTGATAGTCGTTGTCGCTACGCATTATGATTCTTTTATTTGGGCCCTGCTCGCCTATAAGGCAGGTATAAAAACGATATATTTGCACGACACTTTATGTAGATCTAAATCGACTCAAATACCGCCGATTACCACGGGAATAATCCCTGTCGATTCAATGGGTTCAAGGTTTAGGGTCGTATTGGCATGGCAAATGTTTTTATTGTTTAGATTTATTAAAGAGCTTTTTTATTCTTTGATATTAGGTAGCCAATTGGGTTCATCTTATGGGGTTAATAAATTATGTAAACATTATCAATATCCGCTTCAGTTAATTGAGACCTCTACAGATATGTTGGCTCCAAAATTAAAGCTTACTGAAATAGTCCTATGCCCAAAAGAATTTGATTTTCCAGGCGCAGAACAGGTAGGGCGTCATTATGCTGGGGTATCAATAGATTTGAATCGTGAACAGGCCGTTTTTTCCTGGGAAAGAATCGATGCTTATAAACCGCTAATTTATTGTGCCTTAGGTTCGTTAGAGTGTCTGACTAAACAAGATCGTATTGCTTTTTTTAATATAGTTATTGAAACCGCAAAACAACATCAAGAATGGAGCTGGATTATTGCTATAGGAAATCAGTTAGATGTGGAGCAATTTAACGGGATTCCAAGTAATATTGTTTTGGTTAATAGCGCTCCGCAATTAAATATATTAAAAAAAGCGGAAGTTATGATAACTCATGGAGGTACTAATACTATTAAAGAATGTATTTGGTTTGGCGTTCCTATGGTAGTTTTTCCGTTGGAGTTCGATCATTATGGAAATGCCGCCAGAGTTGTGCACCAAGGTCTAGGATTAAAAGGCGATATAAAAAAAATTAATGCTTCAATATTATATTTTATGATTGAACAAATATTTAAAAATCCATATTACCGAGTTCAGGTTAAGTTGATGAAAAATAAATTTGAAGAGGTTGATAAGTCAGGATCGGCCAGCAGTATTATTAATTCGATATGTTTGTAATTAATGCTGTTTTTTATGACGTTAAATTAATCTGTCAATATTATTATGGTAGTGAGTTTAAAAGATAATATATTTATAGCCGTTTTAAATATGTAGTCGGAATTCATGTATTTATTACTCATTATTTTATTCGTATACAAAACTGTATCTTGGAATAAATATGTCAAATATTGTTTTTTGCTTCCCACCCATAGTAAGTACAATTAATTCAAGTTTAAAACTGGCCAGGGAATTAAAGCTGCGTGGTAACACTATCACATACATTGGTATTGCTGATTGCCAGCCGGTAATTCATGCTAACGGTTTTGAATTTGTACCGGTATATGAAAAATGGTTTCCAAAAGGATGTTTTGAAGATAGAAATTTAATAGGCCAATCTTTTGGCGATAATGATTTTGTTGATGAAAGAAACTTTCAAACCCGGTTTAATGCTTTTTTAAATTTTTTGATGGCAGGCGGAGACGATGAATTACAAAAAGTTGTCCAAACGCTGCAGCCCGATTTAGTGATCATATCAACATCGTTAGACGATTCAATAGTATGGGCCTTATTAATCTATAAAATGAAATTAAAATGCATGTATCTTTTTGATGTCTTAGGTGGAGTTGCCAGCCATACTGTTCCGCCTATATATACTGAATTAATGTCAGATGGATCACTATGGTCGACAACAAAAATAATAGCAGCTTGGCTGGTCTGTAAAGTTAAAAAGTTCTGGCATGAACGATATTCGGTCATAGATGGACCTGATTTATTGTCTTTTCAACAAATAAGAAAACTGGCCAATTATTGTAATTATCCTTATAAAAATATTGCATGCCTAACCGACATGCCAAGCCCTCAGCTAAATATACTTGAGTTGGTTTTGTTTCCACAGCAATTTGATTTTCCCGGCGCCAAAAGAAATAAAAGGTACTATGCAGAAGCTTCTATTGATTTGGATCGGGTTCAGGAGTATTTCCCTTGGGAAAGAATTAATGATGACCGGCCATTAGTTTATTCTGCATTGGGCACTTTAACCGGGCTAACAAATAGTGAATATGAAAATTTTTTTAATACAGTTATTGATGCGTCAACAAAATGGCCGGATTGGAATTGGGTTATTTCTATTGGTAATAATTTGAAGGTGGAACATTTTAAGTCTGTCTTTGATAATGTAATTATTGTTAACCGCGCCCCGCAGTTGGAGTTGTTAAAAAAAGCATCATTAATGATTACTCACGGCGGACCCAATTCCGTTAAGGAATGTATATATTTTGGTGTTCCAATGATAGTTTTTCCATTATGGTTCGATCAACCGGGCAATGTTGCAAGAGTAACTTATCACGGCTTGGGGCTTAAAGGCGATTTTAAGAAAATCAGCCAAAAGGAATTACAAGGACTTATAGAAGAAGTAACCTCTAACCCTAAATACAGAGAACGAATAAAGGCAATGCAGAAATATTTCATGGAAATTGAAGAAGCCAAACCCAGTGTTAAGCTAATTGAAGAATTTATAGCTAAACCCAATACATCGTCTTTTTTTTAATAGTTTAGTAAAAAGTAGTTCTGTTTTATTTGCGGAATATCGATTTTATTATGAACGGCATGTTTATAATAATTTTTCGAATATACCATTAACTATAGTATTTTTATTTTTCAAGGAAAAATCCAATGCTGGTTTTGGGCTTAAATGGCGGTGGCGACTCAGTGTTTGATACGTATTTTGGATTATCTGAAAATGCCTATCATGATACTGCTGCAGTATTGATGCAAGATGGCAATGTCATTGCCGGAATCGAAGAAGAGCGATTAATTCGTATTAAACACACTAATAAAATATGGAGGTTTGCAGTGCTGTTTTGTTTGGAGCAAGCCAATAAGACACTGGAAGATATAGATTATATTGCGGTCTACTCCAATGAAGATAATTTAAATAAAGTATTAAAAAAATATCAGATAAGCAATTCCTTGCTTGCTGAAATTGGAGATGCACGTAAATTTTATCGCTATTTGTTTCAAAGGGAATTTAATTATTGCTTAAAGGATAACCAGCTTGTATTTGTCGACCACCATACAACACATGCGGCAACGGCTTATTATATGTCGGGTTTTAGCGATAGCCTTGTGTTGACCATAGATGGACTCGGCGACGAATTGGCGACCAATGTGATCAATGTTCGCAATAAGCACTTTGATTATTTATTAAGTAAATCGGAGACCGACTCGTTAGGACTTTTATATTGGGAAGTGATAGGTTTTCTCGGTTATAGTCATTTTGATGAATATAAAGTTATGGGGCTTTCACCCTATGGTTGTAGAGAAATCTATAAAGAACAATTTGAGCGATTATATAGCTTATTGCCAAATGGCGATTATTCGTTACATCGGGATCGCGTAATTGAACTGTTTAGTATATTGAATCCCAGACAAAAGGAGGCTCCGTTCACGCAAGTTCATATGGACATTGCGGCGGCATTACAAGAAGCGTTAGAGACTATTGTTCTGCATATCCTGAGTCATTTCCAGCAAGTGACCGGCCACACTCGTTTGGTCATCAGTGGCGGCGTTGGTCAAAACAGCAGCATGAACGGCAAAATTCTCCGTTCCGGTTTATTCGAGGATGTTTTTCTGCCATCTTTTGCCGGTGACTCGGGCTGTGCTTACGGTGCGGCAGCTTATACCGCTCACAAAATGCAACCGGAATTACCCTTTACGCGTATTCCTCACGCTTATTGGGGAACGCCGATTCATGACGATGAAGTTAGCGACGCTTTAGAGGCTTGGAGCGCATTTTTGGATATTGAAAAATTGGCTAACCGATCAGAGCAAGTCGCCGATCTGATGAGTGACGGCGCAGTGATCGGTTGGGTGCAAGGACGTTCAGAATTCGGTCCCAGGTCTTTAGGTAACCGCAGTATCCTGGCCGACCCGCGTATCGCTTCGCACAAGGAGACGATCAATGCGATGATCAAAATGCGCGAAGGTTACCGGCCATTTGCGCCGTCTATACTGGAAGAGCGAGTCCGTGATTTTTTCGAGGTGCCGGGAGATTATGCCGATTTCCCGTTCATGTCGTTCGTACTGAATGTCAAACCGGAATGGCGCGAACAATTACCCGCCATTACTCATATAGACGGCAGCGCTCGTCTGCAAACCGTAAGCCGGGCGAGTAATCCGCGCTATTGGGAGTTGATCGACGCGTTCGGCCGCAAAACCGGCATTCCTATTTTGCTGAATACCTCGTTCAACAACAATGCCGAGCCTATTGTCGACAGCATAGACGATGCCGTGGTGTGTTATCTGACTTCCGGGTTGGACTATCTGATTGTGGGCGGTTATTTGGCCCGTAAAAAAGCCTGGCAGCCCGAGGAACTGGCCGGTTTAATCGTCAGCTTGCCGAAAGCTGCGTTGTTGCTCAGAGAAGATCGCTATATCAATCATAGCGAACGCAGCTTCAGTTATACGCTGGTTTGGAATTACGATTCCGCACGGCGGTATGCATTGTCGGAAGTCGTGTACAAAATCTTGCAAGCGGCAGACGGAGAGCAGTCGGTAGGGCTGCTTATGCTTACTTTGGGATTTTCAAAGAAGCAGCAAGCGCAGGTTTTGGAAGAATTGCCGGGATTATGGTCGGATCGATTATTGGTGTTGCGGCCAAAGCAGAGTTTGTAAGGTCGTTATAAAGGGTTGTTTTAAGTACGCTATTGTCGTGAACGATTAAACCGGATTAAGCATATGATTGGACATTCTTTGAGATGGTGAAAATAACAGGTGCCGGATGGCGCTTCGGTAGGCTGGGAAATGCTTTTGTACTCGCTATAGAGATCCCGTTTATTGTTAAAAGTACGGATAGCCTTACACCGTCAATCGCAGGTTGGCTTCTTGCCGGCTGTTTTTTTTGTTTTTGTGCTTCGACACAGGCCGCAGCCCCTGTACTGGTTCGTACACAAATGCTGGCGGAGTCGGTCATTTATCCTGAGTCTGCCGCTCCCGCCATCGTCGTGAGCCTGAACGATGCGCCCATCGCCGCTCAACTGGATGCCTTGGTAGTTGAGGTACCGGTTCGGGTAGGCGATACGGTCAAAGCCGGGGCCGTGCTGGTTAAACTTGCCTGTAAGGATTTCGAACTGGAACAGTCAAGGTTGAAAGCGGAACGGCAAGCCATTCAGGCGCGTCTTGAACTGGCGCAGTGGCAGCTCAAACAGGCGGAAACGCTGGCGGCACAGCAAACCCTGCCGGAAGAACAGGTGCAGGAGAAACGTTCGCAACTGGCGGTGTTACGCGGCGACCTTGCCGCTCATGGCGCACGCATCGAAATCACCGACCGTCAGATCTCTCATTGTACCGTCAATGCGCCTTTCCCCGGTGTGGTGACGGCGCGTTTAATCGCTGTAGGACAGTTTGCAGCACGCGGCACCGCCTTGGTGAAATTGCTTGATATGACCCAACCCGAAGTTTCTGCGCAGGTATCCAGCCGCGAAACCGATGTCTTGCGTCAGGCAAAATCACTGACTTTCGAACACGACGGCAAACATTATCCACTGAGTTTACGTGCAGTGCTGCCGACCATCCACACTGAAACCGGCACACAGGAGGTGCGCTTGGACTTCACTGAGCTACGCAGTGATCCCGGTGCGGCCGGCCGATTGATTTGGCAGGCGGGCATGCCGCATGTCCCCGCCGAATATCTGGTGCAGCGCGGCGGTCAGCTCGGCGTGTTCATTATTGCTGATGGCAAGGCGCATTTTCATGCACTTCCCGGCAGCCAAAGCGGGCGACCTGTAATTATCTCGCTTCCGCCTGAAACGCAGCTTATCGTCACCGGCCAGTTCGGCTTGAGCGAGGGAACGGATGTTAAGGCTGAGCCGTTACAAGGACGCTAACGAATGCTTAAGCGATTTTATCAAAACCATGTATTGGCTAATCTTACCTATGCCTTGGTCGTTTTAATCGGCCTGTTCGCTTACTGGAGTCTGGCGCGAGAAGAGTTTCCTGATGTGAACCAGAACGTCATGAGCGTCTGGATAGGCGTGCCGGGGCTTTCAGCCGAAGACATCGAGCAACGCTTAACCTTGCCTTTCGAACAACTATTGCGCGCCCGCCTGGCTGATGTGCGAACCATCTCAAGCACGACCGGCGCCGGATATTCCTCCACATTACTTCGCTTTAACTCGCTGGATCGAACGACTTTCGAGAAACGCGGGGCTGAACTGCGCCGCGAAGTACAGGCGGCGTATGCGACGATTTTTCCCAAAGAAGCCACGACCTATTGGGTTTTCGGAGACACCGGCTCGGTCATTCGTAGCGTAGGCACCGTGCTGGTGCAGGGCGGCGGTGATCAGGAACGCTTCAAGGCGACTATCCGCGAGATCAAACGCGACCTGGAAAGAATTTCCGGGATCGAGAAGCTTGATTATTACGGCTATTCGGAATCGGAAATTCATATCGCTTTTCACCCTGAACAGCTGGCAGGTCTGGGCTTGAACCCGCTGGATATTGCCGATACGGTCAGCATCTATTTACGTGACGAAGCGGCGGGGCCGGTGGCGTTGGGCGACAAGGAATGGCTGGTGCGGGTAGTGGGCAGCAGCAATCTTCCTGCGCGCTTGGCAGAACTGGCCATTGTCGGTGCTCATGGCGTGGTAAAGCTGGGCGACATCGCCGAGATTGCGCGGAGCGACAACAGTTTCAATCCTATGCCCCGTAGCGACGGTGTGCCGGCCGGGCTATTTTCGCTTTATAAGAAAAATGCTGCCGATGCTTTCGAAGTGATTAAGCAAGTGCAGCATTTTATCGAGGCACGTAATGCCGAAAGCGGGCACACCGGCGTCAAACTGCTGCTCGCCGAGGACGAGACGATTCGCACCCGAACCGCTATCTCGATTATGGAGCACAAGGCGTGGTGGGGCTTGCTGCTGGTGCTGATCATGACCTGGGTATTTTTGGGCTCGCGGCTTGCTGCGCTGTGTACGCTAGCAGTTCCCTTTGCCTTGGGCGGAACCTTCCTGATGTTGCAAGCGGCGGGCATGACGCTGAATACCAGCGTGTTGCTTGGCGTAATGATCGCCCTCGGCATGTTGGTGGATTATGCGGTGGTCGTGGTCGAGGCTATTGCCTACCGGATCCGGCAAGGCATGGCGGCACTGGATGCGGCGCTCGACGCACTGCACGAAGTCGGAACGCCTGTAATCAGTTCATTTCTGACCACGATCGCGGCATTTTTGCCGTTGGCGCTGTTGCCGGGATTCCTCGGCGGTATTATGCGGGTGGTGCCGATTGCAGTGACCGCGGCCTTGTTGGCGGCGCTGATTGAAGCGTTGTGGATGTTGCCCGCACATATCACGGCGTTGGGCCCGATGCTGGCCAGTCCTTCACGTTTTCAGGCAACGCGCACCCAGGCAAGTCATTGGTTGCAGGTTCGTTATACCCGGCTGTTGCTGAGTTGCCTGCGTCATCCCGGACGGGCCTTTTTTCCGGCCCTGTTTGCCTTTAGCATAGCCGCGGCGGCGCTGGTCTGGGGCTGGGTTGTTGTCGATTTTTTCCCCAAGGAACCTACGCGTTCGTTTTCGGTTCAGGCCAAGTTTCCGCCGGGTACTAAACCCGACAGCACTTATCCGGTATTCGATACAATAGAAACTCGTGTACGCGCATCGCTGACTACCGATGAACTCCAGGCTATCGTAGCGCTTCCTCCCGAGGAACTGCGGGTTTATCTCACTCCGAACGGCCGGAAGCTGCCCGAAGTATTGGCGCTGATAGAGCCGGCACTACAGCAAATCGTAGGTCCTTCGGAACTCTCAATCAATGGACAAACCAGTGGCGGTCCGCAAGGTGCGCCGATCAAGGCGAAACTGACCGGTTCGGATTTTCTTGCCTTGAGATTGGCCGCTGAAGATTTACAAGCCGCCCTAAGTAAACACCCGGCCTTTAGCAATTTGCACAGCGATTATCAGGGAGGCGCGCCGCAACTGGATTTGCGCCTCAATGGCGAAGCCATCCAGCGTAGCGGCGTTGCCCCGGAAACCGTATTGCGCACCATCAAACTGTTGGTGCGCGGCGAAGTGGCGGCCAGCTATCGAGAAGGCGCCGACTCGATTGGCGTTCGAGTTATGTCCAAAACAGCGCCGTATCAAGACCTCGATGCCTTATTGCGGCAAACGGTCGCCCGTCCCGGCGGAGGCGCGGTACCGCTGGCCGATCTGGTGGTGGCGGAGCGCCGGGAAGGCCCGCAGATGATTCATCATTATAACTACCGGCGCGTCATCACCCTGGAAGCCAATCTGGATGCACAGCAGATGAATGTGCGTGATGCCAATGACTGGATTGCCAAGCAATGGCAAGACTTAAGCGCCGCCCACCCGGAAGTGAAACTGGATTTGACGGGCGAGATCGAGGACATTGAAGAGAGTCTTGGCGGCCTTCGGCATTTGGCGTTTCTCGGATTGGGCCTGATTTTTTTGATTCTGGGCGCACAATACCGCAGCTATTTGCAGCCTGCGCTAATCCTGCTCAAGGTACCGATGGCGTTTGCCGGGGTTATTTTGGGACTGCTCCTGTCGCGGGAGCCGGTCAGTCTTTACACGCTGTACGGCGGCGTCGCGCTGGCCGGGATCACGGTCAACTCGGCCATCCTGTTATTCTCCGCAGCCAATGACCGGGTCGAAGCGGGGATGAATGTAGTGCATGCGACTTTCTATGCCGCACGGAGGCGGCTGATTCCGATCCTTATTACTTCTTTTGCCACAATGGCCGGGTTGTTGCCTCTGGCGGTAGCCGGAGACGAGGCCTCTTCGCTGTGGCGGCCGGTGGCGACGGCTATTGTTTGGGGGCTGGGTTTTTCGACCCTCCTTACTTTATTCGTGGTGCCGCTGATTTATCGGCTGGCGATAGGCTGGACACAAAAAAGAACAAGAAAATCGATATGAGCCTAAAGAACGCAGTTGAGCACTCCAAAATTCCGTTCGTCCTGAGCCTGTCGAAGCATGAATACCTTACTGAATTTTGGGGGGGGAAACGGTACCGGCGAGTCATCCTGAGTTTGGTTATTGCTTTACTTAGCACACCGCTTCAAGCCAACGATCTCCTTACAGTCTACCAGGACGCCGCACGAGAAGACCCGCAACTGGAACGGGCACGGGAAACCCTTGCCGCAATCCAGGAGACGCAAAGTCAGGCCAGTGCCGCGCTGTTTTTGCCCGAGGCAACGGCTGCCGCCAACATCAATCAGGATTCCCAGAATGTTCAATTCAGTGGAGCCGATGCCACAGGCGCCAGCGGGCGCAGTCATTTTCAAAGCGGCGGTTATAGTCTGACCCTGACGCAGCCTTTGCTGCACTATGATCGCATCGTTATGTGGCAACAGGCAGACAGCCGCATTGCCCAGGCTGAGGCCGAATATGCCGCAGCCGAGATTGCCCTGATGTTGCGGGTTGCCGAGCGCTATTTCGACTTGCTTGCCGCCAATGAAAATCTCCAATTTGCCCAGGCACAACAGGAAACGCTTGCCCGTGGGCTTAACGAAACCCGGCAGCGCCAGGCAGTGGGATTTCTCGCGCTGACCGACGTGCAGGAAGCCCAGGCGGGTTACGACCGGGCCTTGGCGGATACCGTTGAGGCAGAGCATTTGCTGCGCGATGCCAACGAAAGTTTGCAGGAAGTGACGGGCGTTAACTATGACCGGCTCGCCAGTTTGCGAAATGAAATACCGTTGGTCAAACCCGATCCCGCTATTGAGGAAGAATGGGTTAATCAGGCGCTGATGCAGAATTTCGGGCTGCTCATTAGTGAACAAGCGGCACAAATAGCAAAGGCGGCAATCGACATCCAGCAAGCCGGACACCTGCCCACACTGGATGTCGTCGGCAGCCATACCTTCTCGACTTCAGGCGGACGTTTCGGTACTGCGGATATTGAGGATACCGTTGTCGGCTTGTCCCTGAACGTACCGCTTTATCAGGGCGGACGTGTTAATTCAAGAACGCGGGAGGCCGAGCACCGCTATCGTGCGGCGCTGGCTACGTTAAAACAGGAACAGAGAACCGTGCATCGAGCCGCCAGCAAGGCCTTTTTGGGCGTCGTAGCGGGCATCAGCCGGGTTAATGCCTTGCAACAGACGTTGCGCTCGAGCGAAACCGGAGTCAAAGCCACTGAAGCCGGTTTTAGAGCCGGTCGCCGCACCGCACTGGATGTCATCGTCGCCGAGCGCGAACGGCTGCGGGTGCAAAAAGACTACGCACGAGCCCGCTACGACTATTTGCTGAACACGTTGCGCCTGAAACAGGCGGTCGGGACTTTGTCGCCCGCTGATCTTGCCAAGGTGAATCAGTGGCTTGAAAGTAAGCCGTTGTTATAGGGGGACGCCGACTTGGGGCTGCTTCTCACAAGAATGCGATAAGGCAATGATCAAAATGAATGAGGATGTGCAAGCCGTTCATGCTTCGACAGGCCCGGCATGAACGGTTTGCACACGCCCCAACTGCGGTTTTTAGGATGAAAGTCTGCGCTATCGTCGTAAGAGCAGATACACACTCAAGCTGATTTTTGTGTTTAATTTGGGTTTAAATGCGGTAAGGAGAAAAAATGAATGAGCAGAATATGATCCTGCAGTTGCCGGTTAATTATTTCCGGTATCTGGAGTGGCATAAGCATCCTACACAACAGGCCAAGCGTGTCAGACGGACATTAGCCGAGGGGCTGTTTGAAATACACGAGCCGAGATTCGAATTATGTTTGGACGATATTCCTGAATTGGCGGCTAAGGTGCGTACCAGGGCTATCGGCAGATATACGTTGGTTGAATCGGAGTATGGGGAAATAGTACTGGAACAACAAGCTAAGGAGGTTGAGCGTATTTTAGAGCATATTGATGGGGCGTTAACTTTTAGCGAACTGTTGGAATCAGGCCATCTTGCGAAGCCAATGGAGTCGGATAAGATCCTGGATACCGTTAATTGTATGCTCGGCACAGCCATCGTTCTGCCTGCTGCGGTAAAGTCCCTTGAGTCGGCCATTCCCGGTGTATCCATAGGACGGTTCCCGCTTTCCCCGTACCATATCGTCCGGGTTTACTGGGAAAATATGAAGAATGTACGGGCGGAGCTTGAATCGTCCTGTTTTAAAGGCAGTACACAGGAGTTGCTAGAGCGATTGCGGCGTCTTCATCTGCTTACTCTAATGGGATCGGGGCTGACTTCTTTCTATAAACCGCAGTCGCAAGTTTCGGATGTGTCGGTTTGGCCCGGCCATTTCCGAACCGAGAATGTCCATATCCCTTTACCGAATGAGTTTTTGGCCTACCTGAAAATGGTGGCTTTTTCGTTGGCTATTCCTTTGACGGATCAATTTGCGGTTTGCTGGAAAGAAGGAGGGCAAGATTGGGGAGCTGGAAAAATATTGGCCGATAAAATAGTGTACAGGCCGCCGGCCGCACCGTTTACCGGGCAAATTGAGCAGCTTTGTTCAATGCTTGCGGCCTTGCCCTCTTCGGTCAGCGATGAAAATTCAGCCGAGGCAATTTCGGCGCTCGGCGCTTTTCATCAGCGTTTCGCACAATTGCATCCTTTCGCATGCGCCAATCAATCCGTGGCGATGAATATAGTCAATTTTTTCTTGGGCAAATGGTTTAATACCTGCATACCCCATTTGTATTTGGATATGGTTGCACTTTTCGTTTCCCGGGATAACTATTCGCGTTATTTTGCTCGTGCCGTGAAGTTTTATTCGCTTAAAAGCAACGAGGCGCAGGGCAGCTATCCGGAACTTAAGCTAAGGTCGAAAAAAATGAATCAATTCATTCCGCGCCTCATATCGTCTGTTCAGGCGGGTGAAGTAGAGGATACCCTCAAAACAGAACCTGAGGCCGCGTGCGATCTATTGCTTTACGATTGATCGAACCGCAGGATAGAAGGTGTCGATAGCGCGACAGTTATTTGAATCGGGTTTGGCGCACCCGAAGGCGAGTTACTTTCTTTTGTCATTCTACCTCTCCATCCGTGGGGTCGTACCTGCCGCATTCATGCAGCACCCCGGCGGGCTAATCACTCGGCACATCATTGTGCCTCGCCCTTCGGGTGCTGCGCATGCAAATCGGCTATCCTCCCGATTTGTCCCGCCTAAAGCTCCGGTGCTCGGCACGGTGAGCTGGAGAAATACGGTCCGTGCGTAACATCAGTTACTTAAGCTGAATTTATTGTCCATTGAGGCATGAGCCAGGAGAATGTTTTGAATTTAGAGACTATGGTTTTTTTGGATCAACCTTGGTCGGAGGCACATAGATAAGGACGAGATGTAAATCCCGTCCTCTATATTCAAGAGTTATTGCGACGCCGTTTGTTGCATGTGTATCTGCAAGCTTAACGGACGCATATCCGTCCAGACTTCTTTGATGTGATCCAAGCATTCTTGTTTGTTGCCGATTTTGCCGGCCGCCCGCCAACCGCCCGGTATTTCTTTGTATTCAGGCCAAATTGAATATTGCTGTTCGTGATTGACGACAACCTGATAAATGATTGTGTCTTCTTCGTCGTCCCAAGCCATTGTTTTTCTCCGTTGATAGATAACTGTTAGTGTTCGCACATCAAATTCGGTTTTTTAAAATCAGCTCTCCCTTTTTGGCAGAAGAGAGTTAAAGGTGCCGAATTTTGGAGTGCGATGGGATGGTTTCCGTAAAGGAGACGATAGAAGCGGCAAAATACCTCAGTTGTCATGCTAATCCAGTCTATGGGTTTTGAATTGCTTACGGCAATGCAGGAGCGCCTTGGCCATGTGTTTTTCGACGGAACTATCGGAGATGTTGAGTTCCTTGGCGGTTTCGGCATAGGTCATGCCGTAAACTCTATTCATGATAAATATCTCCCGAGTGCGCAAAGGCAACTCATCCAATATCCGCGTGACGGCAGCCAATCTTTCGTCGACGGATACAAGTTTCTCGGCGGAAGGGAATTCGCTTTGCGGGGATGGGTTTTGTTCTTTCGTTTGTTCATAATTTTCAGTTACTTTTCGATGCTTGATGTGATCGTAAGCAAGGTTTTTGGCAACTCTGAACAGAAAGCCGCGCGGATGATCGATAGTTTGTTTTTGTGCTTCGCGGAAAAAAATAATGAAGCTTTCTTGAGCAAGATCGGCAGCTATATCCGGACAGTTGACAATCCGGGTCAAATGAAACTGCAGTTCGGACTGGTGATTTAAGTAAATGGTTTCTATGTTCAAGTTCAAATCCCTCTTCGTTGTTGTTAAGAATGTTTACTTTGTTGTTACGCCTTCAGCATCGGAATAAGGGCGGATTCAGTTTTGGGGTTAACAGCATTAATGATTTTCTTGGGCTATCGGCATACAGATAAGCACTTTGTAACGAGTCTGGTAAACCGGAGAATAGTACGGTTGTCGCATGTCGATCAGATGGATGCTTGAGACGCTCTCAAAGTGCTGGTCATGGTTATAAAGCAATGGCTGTGCCACTTTTATATGCTCATGATTTCAATTGGTTAGCGTGAAGTGTTGTGTGGATGCTTGGAAAGTGCGTTATATGACGCATTTAAAAAGTGTTATATAACATAGTTATTTAAAAGATTAAGACGTTGTGATGGATAGTATTGATGCTACGCGTCAATGTCGGGCGCTTTTGTTTAGCGGCATTTTTTAAGCAGGGCGGATGAGGTTAAAAAGGCTTTAAGGCGTCCTATTATCAAGCCTACTCCGGTTTTTAGGTCTGATATGCGGCATAACGAAAGATTTGTTCTAACGCATTGAATTGTGTGCACGCAAGCTTAAAGGAAAATATTTTATGTTAGTTTTTTTGTGCCGGTCATCCTGGCTAACGATTGTTGGCGTATTAGTTGCCGGCATTATCAGCGGATTAAGCAGTGCGGCTTTGGTGGCGCTGATTAATTCGACGTTGTCGAATACCTTGGATGCTAAGCTTTTGCCGTGGCTATTTGGCGGATTGTCCGTTGCGGTATTGTCCAGCGGATTTCTATCGCATTATTTGCTCAATCGGCTCAGTGCTAAAATTGTGTGTAATCTTCGCATTCAAATCAGCCGCTTGATTCTTGCCGCGCCTTATCCTTATCTGCAAAAGCTCGGCAAGTCGGCGTTATTGGCCAATTTGACCGAGGACATATCGGCGATTGCCAATGCCAGTCAATTATTACCGGTCGTGTGCATTAATTTCGCTGTCGTGGCCGGCTGTATGGCTTACCTGAGCTGGCTGTCCTGGCAGTTGGCGTTGGTTTTGGGCGGAGTGATTATATTCGGGGTTTTGAGCTCAAGTTTGTTCAGAGAATTGCCTAAAAACGCCATGCTCAAGGCGCGGGAGGAATATGATGTGCTTAGCAACGGTTTTCGGGCTTTGACGGAAGGCATTCGTGAATTGAAGTTACACCGGCAGCGTAGCGACGCGTTCATGGCGCAGTCGCTGGCGGCCAGTGCCGAAGCCTATCGCCAATATTCATTTCGGGGAGCAGTGGCTTATTTGTTGGTAAACCAGTGGGCGCAGCTGCTGTATTATTTGGTCATAGGCGTAATCCTCTATGTTTTTCCTGTTTGGCAGCTGATTGATCAGAAGGTAATCGGCGGCTATGCGTTGGTATTTTTGTTTATGATGTCGCCATTGGCCATACTCACTACCAGTTTGCCGGTATTTAGCCGCGCCAATGTGTCGTTACAAAAAGTCCGGCAATTAGGCGATCAGCTCAAAATGCAAGTACAACAATCCGATGTGGCTGATACACCGGAGCTTTGCGCAATGTTTTCCACGTTGTCGCTACAAGGTGTGACGCACAGTTTTCATCGGGAAAAAGAAAATCGCAATTTCACCCTGGGGCCTATCGACCTGGACTTTAAGTCCGGTGAGCTGGTATTTTTAATCGGCGGCAACGGTAGCGGCAAGACGACACTGGCAATGCTGCTGATCGGACTTTATAAACCTGAGCAAGGGTTTATTCGTTGGAATGGAGAGCCTGTCGATGACAGTAACAAGGATAATTACCTGCAAAACTTCTCAGTGATTTTTTCGGATTTTTATTTGTTTGACGAATTGTATGGCGTCGGTAACGGGAACAACCAAGTGCTTATCGACGATTATTTGCAACGCCTGCACTTACACCATAAAGTGAAAGTTCATAACGGGCGTTTTTCTTCGGTGGATTTGTCGCAAGGTCAGCGCAAGCGTTTGGCGTTGTTGGTCGCTTATTTGGAAGACCGGCCTTTTTATGTTTTCGATGAGTGGGCGGCAGACCAGGATCCTGAATTCAAGCATTTATTTTATACTGAACTGTTGCCGGCCTTGAAAGCTCAAGGCAAGACAGTATTGATCATCAGCCACGACGACCGTTATTTTTACTTGGCGGATCGCTGCATTAAGCTCGAAGAAGGTCAGATTGTAGCTATGGAAAAACCTGTAGCAATAGGAAAACAGGTACAGCCGAAGGAGGATGCGGTACAAGCTTATAATTAACGGTATGTCGCAATCGGTTAAACAACAGGATAACAAGGTGAATATTCGAAAAATTATTTTATATGCCGTTTTAACGGTGGCGAGCGTGGTGGCGATAGCCATTGGCGTCGGTTTTTGGGTTTTACATAACGCCATGCCGCAACTGGACGGCACAGTGAAGCTGGATAAGCTTACGGCGGAAGTTCACGTAGATACCGATGTGCACGGCATACCGGTCATCAATGCCGCTAACCGTGCCGATGCGGTTCGAGCATTGGGCTATGTTACCGCCCGCGACCGCCTGTTTCAGATGGACCTGATGCGCCGTAAAAGCGCCGGGCGCTTGGCGGAAATTTTCGGCGATATGGCGCTGGACAGCGACATCAAGGCCAGAACCTACGGCTTTCATCGGGAAGCGAAAACGATATTGAACAAACTGCCGCCCAATCATCAGCACTATCTACAAAGCTATGCCGACGGCGTCAACAGCTATATCACAGAGTCCGGCAAACTGCCTTTCGAGTTTACCGTATTGAGGTATCGCCCCGAGCCTTGGACTCAGGAGGACAGTCTGCTGGTCGTATTAGGCATGTGCGAGAACTTGACTGCCTGGGAGGAGCGCGGCGAGCGCATGCTGAGCGTAATGGAAAAAACCTTGCCGGACGCCATGATGCGTTTTTTAACGCCCGACACCGATTTTTACACCGAACAGCTGCAAAAACAGGCCGAATCGTTGCGCCCGGCACAAGCGATTCCTGTTGAGGCTTTGGCAACCGCATTAGCTGATCAGCCGTCGGATAAGGCCGCGTTAACCCAACTGGTCCAACAACCCGATTTCATGGCCGGTTCCAATGCCTGGGCAGTCAGCGGCAAGAAGACCTGGGATGGGCGGGCTATTTTGGCTAACGACATGCATTTGGGCATATCGGTGCCTAATATCTGGTATCGCATTGAGCTGAATTACGGCGGTACTCATGCCGCGGGCTTGACCTTGCCCGGTACGCCTTTGTTGATTGCCGGCAGTAATCGCCATATTGCCTGGGGAGCCACCAATCTCTCCGGCGATTTCCTGGATTTGGTGCAGCTTGATATCAATCCCGCTAATCCCGGTGAATACCGGGTAGGCGGGCAATGGCAACGTTTTGAGGAATATCCGGAAACCATAGTCGTTAAAGGCGGCGCGGTCAAACAAATCGTAGTCAAGCAGACGCGCTGGGGACCTGTTGCCAACCAGCCGTTGCTGGATCAGCAAGTGGCAATCCATTGGGTAGCGCTGGATGCCGATGCGATCAATTTAAATTTGTTTGATTTGGAACAGAGCAAAACGCTGGAGCAAGCGGTAAAAATCGTCAACAGCACCGGCGGTCCGCAGTTGAATGTTTTATTGGCCGACGATAAAGGCAGTATCGCCTGGACGCTGATGGGCAAGATCCCCAAGCGCTTCGGTAATGACGGTTTGACCAGTCGCTCATGGGCGGACGGCAGCGTGGGCTGGAATGGTTATCTCAAGCCCGTGGATTTGCCGCGCGTCATCGACCCGCCCGAAGGCATTTTGGTGTCCGCCAACGACCGCCGTTTCGCTAAAAGTTATCCGCATGTGATCGGCCATCAGTTCGGCAACGGATATCGTGCCTACAGAATTACCCAGCAATTGACGCAAATGCCCAAGATTGGCGAATGGGCTATGTTCAACCTGCAACTTGATACCGAAAGCGAGTTTTATGTCTTCTACCAACAGTTGGCTTTGAACAGTCTGACTGACGAGGCGATTGCGAAGCAGCCGGATTTGGCCGAAGTGCGCGATTATCTGCTGGCCTGGAACGGCCGGGCCGATGCCGATAGCCTGGGTTTTGCGTTGCTGGTCGAATTTCGTAAGCAATTGATCGAGGCGGTCTTTAAACCGCTGTTGTCGACCAGCCGGGATGCCGATAAAAGTTTCAATTACGCATGGGCTTATATCGATACGCCGTTGCAGGCCCTGTTAACCGAAAAGCCGTTGCAGGCGGTACCGGATGCGGTGCATTACCAAAATTGGAACGATTTTATTCTGGGACAGTTGAAACACAGCTTACAGCAACTGCAAACCCAACATCCGGGGGTGGCGTTAAGAGAATTGAATTGGGGCGCACAGAATAAGGTCAAGCATGCGCATCCATTTTCCAAGGCATTGCCGATACTGAGCGATTTACTGGATATGCCGAGCGAAGCATTGCCGGGTTGCGCTTTTTGCGTGCGCGCGACAGGTCCCGGTTTTGGCGCGAGCGAACGCTTGGTTGTTTCGCCGGGTCATTTTGACGACGCCATCCTGCACATGCCCGGCGGCCAATCAGGCCAGCCCCTGTCGCCTTATTACCGCGATCAGCAGAACTATTGGCTCAAGGGCTTGCCGATGCCACTGACAGCCGGAAAGCCGGAACACGCCTTGCTGCTACAGCCGGATAGCAAGTAAAATTCCAGGCGGAGTATGAGCAATTTCTGTGGATGGTCGCCGGTTATGCTGCTCGCTTATTCGGCCTACGGAGAGCTTTTTTATGAAAAAACTGAGTAGTGACCTATGAAACAGGAAAACGAGAATAACAGTTTGGAAACCGAGCTTGATAACGACATTGATGAGCAAGCGGTGGCCTGGTTTATACGGTTACGGGCCGACAATGTTTCCAGCGAAGAAAAAGCGTCATTTCTTTTATGGCTGAACCAGGCTGATTTGCACCGAGAAACCTTTAATGAAATCAGCAAACTCTGGGGCGATACCGGTTTGCTGCAAGCACTCGGTGAATCCGCCCAAAAACATCACATCGCACCGAAAAAGAAAACAAGCTCCGTTTATTTTAAACTGCCGCTGGCGATAGCAGCCTGTCTGGTCTTAACCTTGTTGTTCGGCAACGAAGTTGCGATATTAATGCAAGGCGACTATTCGACCAAGGTGGGCGAACGCAAAACCGTGTATTTCGATGACGGTTCCACTGCGATGCTTAATACCGACAGTTCCATCGCAGTTAACATGGATGGCCCGCAACGCAAGGTCGAGCTGCTGAAAGGCGAAGTCTATTTCGAAGTCAAGCCCGACCCTGACCGGCCGTTTATTGTCCAGGCCGGTCATTCGACGACCCGTGTATTGGGAACCCGGTTTTTTGTGCATGAAAAGAGTGACAGCGACGAAGTTAAAGTTATGTCTGGCCGGGTTGAAGTGATTGACCGGCGCACTTTGAAGCAGCCTGTGGTTTTGCATGATCGCGAGATTGTATCGATTGATGCCGAAGGACTTGGCGAAACCCGGTTGCTGAATTCCGTACTGGCAACTTCCTGGGTAAACGGTTTTTTAGTGTTTGAGAATGCCCCTCTGGAAAGTGTTATTAGCCAGATCCGCCGCTACCGAACCGGTATGGTGATTTATAAAGACAATAGCTTGCGGGAACTCAAGATCAACGGCCGCATCAATTTGCGTGAGTCGGACGACATGCTGAAAGTATTGGGCAGAAACCTGTCGATAAAAATGACCTACCTGACCGATTGGCTGGTGATTATCGGGTGATGCTGATTTCCCCGCTCCAGCTTGGGAATGAAACATAAAACTCTATAGCTTTCACGATAAAAATTTCTTAGCCATTGTGCAACATCCGGTTAATCAGTACTCTTGACGATTGGGCTTAACAGACGCTCTAACGTAAACGACTTTGGCTACAACTTATGACTGCACTGGGCAAAAAACCAATCTTTATCATCATTGGCCTTGCGCTGATTGTTGGGTTTTATTTTTTTACTAAACAGCCGAAGTTGATTGATGTTCAAATAGTCACACTTGAACAAGGCGAGGTCAGGGCAACGGTATCCAATACCCGCGTCGGTACGGTTAAAGCCTGTCGGCGCGCATACCTTGCGCCTGCAACAGGCGGGCAGGTTGCCGAATTGCATGTTAAGGAAGGCGACATTGTTAAACAAAATCAGTTGCTGCTGGAGATATGGAATAAGGATCTGAAAGCGCAGGTCAAATTGCAGGATGCTCAAATCAGAGCGAACCGGGCGTCGGCCGAACAAGCCTGCCAGCTTGGCGCAGGCGCCGAACGTGAGGCGGATCGTGCGTTGCGTTTGCAAAAGTTCGATCATCTTATTTCCGAAGAACAGGTCGATACCAAAGCGACCGGCGCACGCGCCAAGCGGGCATCCTGCAATGCCGCGCTTGAAGCTATTGCCGTTAGCCAGGCCACCCGTGATGCGGCTCAGGCCGCTGTTGAGCGTACCCTGGTCGTTGCGCCTTTCGACGGCACCGTGGCTGAAATCAATGCCGAACTGGGGGAGTTCATCACGCCGTCGCCGCCCGGCATTCCAACCTTGCCCGCGATCGACTTGCTGGATGTCAGTTGCTTGTATGTGTCCGCTCCGATTGATGAAGTCGATGCGCCGCAGATCAAAACCGGCATGAGCGCTTGCGTATCGTTGGATGCATTTCCTGAAAAACGTTGTTCCGGTACGGTAAGCCGTATTGCGCCCTATGTATTGGAAAAAGAAAAGCAGGCGCGCACCGTCGAAGTTGAAGTTAAATTAACCGACCCGAAAGACCTTAAAGGCTTGCTGCCCGGTTACAGCGCCGATATTGAAGTGTTGTTGTCCAGTAAATCGCAGGCGCTCAGAGTGCCAGCTGAAGCGGTATTGGAAAATAACAAGGTCCTGGTGATGCGCGACGACGGTTTGCTGGAGGAGCGCAGCTTTAAGCCGGGGCTGGTCAACTGGAATACCGTGGAAGTATTGTCGGGCCTGAATGTCGGCGATAAAGTGGTGCTGTCGGTAGGCCGGGAAGGGGTGGTTGCAGGCGCTCATGCCCGCATACAAAAATGATACAGCTGGAACATATCCACCGCTATTTTCAGGTCGGTGAGCAGACCGTTCACGCCTTGAATGACATTACTATCACCATTGAAAAAGGCGAATATGTGTCGGTGATGGGACCGTCGGGTTCCGGTAAATCGACTTTACTCAATGTTATCGCCCTGCTTGACCAGCCTAGCTCAGGCCGCTACCTGTTAAACGACCAGCCGGTTACCCAGCTTAGCGATGACGAGCTAGCCAAAGTCCGCCGCGAAAACATCGGTTTTGTGTTTCAGTTTTTTCATTTAATTCCGCGCTTATCGGCGGCTGAAAATATTGAAATGCCGATGATACTGGCCAGCGTGGCGGTTAATGAACGCAAACAGCGGGTGCGGGAGGCATTGGCGTCGGTCAGCCTGCAAGACCGGGCCGACCACAGGCCGGACCAGCTTTCCGGTGGACAGCTACAGCGCGTCGCCATTGCCAGAGCCATGATCATGCGGCCGGAGATTTTATTGGCCGACGAGCCGACAGGCAATCTCGACAGTAAATCCGGCATGGAAATTATCGAGTTGCTGGAAGGCCTTAACCGGCAGGGCGTAACGCTGATGATTATTACCCATGACCAGAATTTGGGCGACAGGGCAGGGCGGAAGATTCGTATTGTCGATGGGCGGATCGGGTGAATGAGGATGTATAAAAATGCACCACGAAGGCACGAAGGCACGAAGAGAACGAAGTTTTTAGCTTTCCTTCGCGCTCTTCGTGCCTTCGTGGTGAATTAATTGAATCTATATCTAGAAAAGTCTAGCTAGGAAACCATGTTCATTAAAGACACGCTAACCCAAGCCTTAGCTGCCATCAGCACCCAGCGTTTACGTGCGGGACTGATTATCCTGGCTATGAGCATAGGCATTGCTTCTGTTTCAGTGCTGACTGCCTTGGGTGAGAGCGCCCGCCGTTATGTGGTTAACGAGTTTGAAGCATTGGGTACAAATCTGATTATCGTGTTGCCGGGACGCACCGAAACCACAGGCGGACAGCCGCCGCTATTTGGCGAAACGCCGAGGGACTTGACGCTGGACGATGCCGAGGCTTTATTCCGCAGCCATCATATTGCCGCGATCGCACCGTTGACGATCGGTTCCGCACCGGTTTCATCGCTAGGTCTGGAACGGGAAACCAATATTCTGGGGTCGACGCACGCATTAAGACGGGTGCGCCGATTGACCGTGGCGCAAGGCAGCTTCCTGCCCCAAGCCGAGATCGATAAAACGCTGTCGGTTTGCGTGATCGGCCAAACCATACGCAAGGAATTGTTTGCCAATCAACCGGCGCTTGGGCAATGGCTGCGCATCAATGACCGGCGCTTCCGGGTGATCGGCGTATTGGCGTCGGAAGGGCAATCGGTCGGTATCGATTTTGACGAAATCGTGATTATTCCGGTGGCTTCGGCGCAGGCTTTGTTCGATACCCACTCATTATTCAGGGTACTGGTTGAAACCAAATCCAAGCCCGATATGTATAAGGCGGTCGATGAAATCAAAGACATCATCAAGGCGCGTCATGAAGGCGAAGACGATGTGACGCTGATTACCCAGGACAGCGTGGTCAGTACCTTCGATAAAATATTGACTGCATTGACCCTGACCGTAGCCGGTATCGCCGGAATCAGTCTGGCGGTGGCCGGTGTGTTGGTGATGAACGTAATGCTGGTCAGCGTCACGCAACGCACCGCCGAAATCGGCCTGCTGAAAGCTTTAGGCGCGACCAAGCGGCAGTTGCTGTGGCTGTTTTTAAGCGAGGCGGCGATGTTGTCGTTGGCCGGGGCAGTGCTGGGCGTGATGCTGGGTTACATAACCCTTGGCGTGTTGCAGGCGCTGTATCCGGATTTTCCGATGGAATTGCCAGGTTGGGCCTTGCTTGCCGCTTTGGCGGTGTCATTGTTGACCGGATTGTTGTTCGGCGTATTACCGGCCAGGAAAGCGGCCAAGCTCGATCCTGTTGCCGCATTGGCAAAGCGCTAAGATATGCACTATACCGACCTGATCTTATTATCATACCGGACGGTTATCAGTCACAAACTGCGCTCGGCACTGACCGCGTTAGGGCTGATTATCGGCATCGCGGCGGTGGTCGTATTAACCTCGATAGGACGGGGCATTCATACTTTTGTATTGGCCGAATTCACCCAGTTCGGCACCAACCTGATCGGCGTTCATCCCGGCAAAACCACCACCTTCGGCGTATCGGGCGCATCGATAAGCACGGTTAGGCCGCTGGTTATAGCTGATGCGGTCAGTTTGAGTAAAGTGGAAAACATCATCGCCGCATCCCCGCTGGTACAAGGCAATGCGCGTGTTGAAGCGGGGGAAAAGCAGCGACGCACCAATGTGTTGGGAGTCGGTTCGGCCGTGCCGGAGATATGGAAAATCAAGGTCATCAGCGGGCGTTTTTTTCCGGAAGAGGGCAATCCGCGCGCTTTTGCAGTGTTGGGCAATAAATTGGCGAGCGAACTGTTCGGCACCGCCAGCCCGCTAGGCCAGCGCATCAGGATCGGTAGTGATCGGTTCCGGGTCGTCGGCGTGATGGAAAAAAAAGGCCAGATGATCGGCTTTGATATGGACGACACCGTTTACATCCCGGCCGCCAAGGCGCTGGAGCTGTTCGACAGGGAAAGCCTGATGGAAATTCACCTGCTGTATAGAAGCACTGCTGCGGTTGCCGAAGTAGAAAAATCGATCAAGCGAAACCTGGTTGCCCGCCACGGCAGCGAAGATTTCACCATCGTCACTCAGAACCAGATGTTGAAAAGCATGGATTCCATTTTGAATATCCTGACCCTGGCAGTAGCGGCGTTGGGCAGTATTTCATTGCTTGTCGGTTCGGTCGGCATATTAACCATCATGACTATCGCTGTTTCCGAACGGATTTCAGAAATCGGCCTGCTGAGGGCAATCGGCGCAGAACGCAGAACCATTTTTCAGCTGTTTCTGTGCGAGGCCCTGGCGCTAAGCGGTGCAGGCGGACTATGCGGCGTGTTGTTGGGCATGACTATCGTCTGGATACTTGATGCCGCACTGCCCGCTTTGCCGGTGGAATTGGCCTGGGCCTATATCATCGCGGCTTTTATGATCTCATTGCTGATCGGCATAGCCGCTGGAGTCGCGCCGGCCATGAAAGCCGCTCGCTTGGAGCCGTTGGAGGCTTTGCGGGCCGAGTGATTTCTTGCATAGTTGTTGCCGGCATCAAAACCAAAGGTTAGCACCATGAATAAATTAAAAATCAACTCAACATAGGGAATAGATGAGCCGAAGCATGAGCCCCTCGCTAGCAGAGAATATCTCTCGCTTTGCCATTATTTTTTATGCGATTTCTACCGGCGCATTTGCTGAGGAATTTTTATGATGAGCAAAATGCTTACAACTAAATAATCCTTGGCTTGCATACATCGTTTTTTGTTTAAGCTACAGTGTCCCGCCGGAATAGTGCCGGTTTTAACCGGCGGCGCAGTTCAGCATATAGAATGTATGCTGTCTTGTCATATTGCACAGTGCAATCGCTGATAACAAACGGCTTAGCTTATAACAAAAGGCAAGACATATCCGTGCCGCCTTGCACGTGTTTCGATTGATGTCGGATGATGCGGTATTTGTTAAGCCTAATAAATAAACTGCTTAGATTTTCAACTAGTGTTCCTCTGGGGTGGGTACCTTTTAGTCGCACGTTGCGAAGATGGCTAATGGCAGGCAGTCAAAATGTTTTTGTAAATTTTGAGGAAGAGATAATGAAAAAAATTGAATTTGTATTGAGTATCCGGTGTTTGGTGGGCACGGTTCTCACGATGGCTATGCTTGCACCGCTGTCATCGACAGCCGCTACGTCGCCCGTGTTGGCCGATCAAGGAAAAAAATGGAGTGATTCCAACCGGGAAAGGTTCTATATCCAGGATCAAGGCTCGAGAATCATGCCGTTGAAATGGATTAAAGCTTTGAAACAGGCGGACGGTACTCCTTTCATGGCCGACAGTCTTGGCCGCTATGGTTATCTGCCTAATCCCAAGAGCCCGGAGCCAGGTCTTCCGGTCGGCTTTATTGCCGCTAAAGAGAATGGCGAGAAATTCATCGGCATGACTTGTTCCGCCTGTCATACTCGCCAAATCGAAGTTTCCGACACTTCCTACAGGCTTGACGGAGGCCCAGCCATCACCGATATGCAAGGCTTTATGGGTGATCTCGACAAGGCGGTCAATAACATACTGGTTGACCCCGCCGCCTTTAAGGAGTTCGCCCGCGCCATACTCGGCCCATTTTCCAAGAAGCAGGACGAAGAAAGATTGCGCGCCGATGTTGCGACTTGGTTCCTGCCCTATGATACGATCGTAAAAGGTTCGTTGCCGACCGAATCCCCTTGGGGCCCATCTCGACTCGATGCCGTATCGATGATCTTTAATCGGGTATCCGGACTTGATATTGGACCTGCTCCTTCTTACATGATTCCTGAGAACATCAAACGTGCCGACGCACCAGCCCGTTATCCGTTTGTCTGGAATGCGCCTATCCAAGATATTACCCAGTGGCCCGGTTTTGCTCCAAACGGCAACCGTATACTGGGACTATCCAGAAATATTGGCGAGGTTTTCGGCGTATTCGCGGTTCTCCACCCCAAAAAGGACGATTCGAGATTACTTAAAATCAACTATGTGGAAAACAACTCGGCCAACTTCCATGGACTGAATAAGCTGGAAAGCTTGATCAAGAAGATCGGCCCGCCAAAATGGCCTTGGAAGTTGGACAAAGCTCTTGCTGCCGAAGGTGAAAAAGTGTTCTACAAGAAAGATCCTGCCGAAGACAATGAAAGCTGCGCCGATTGCCACGCTATTAAGAAAGGCAAAATGCGCTCTTTTACTCACGAAACTTGGGCTACGCCTATTCTGGACGTTGGTACGGATTCCAGAGAAGTCAACCTGCTAGGTTCTCAGGTCAAAACCGGCGTACTTGAAGGTGCAGTGATTTTTCCGGAAAAACCAGCGCTTAAAGCTGTCGATTCGGCGTTTTCGGTTTTGGGAACTGTCGTAGGCGGATCTATTATTCAGCATTACCTTCCGGTCGAACTCAGCGCAAAAGACCAGAAATTGCTAAGTAAACTTGATCGGTTGAAATCGGCGTTTAAAACGGAAAGCGATAAGCTCGAAGATATGGACGACTTAAGCAGTTTGGACGATCTCAAGGAAACTTTCCCATTAAAAACGCCTGCTACGCCTTCCTATCCGTATGAATCTCGCGTACTTCAAGGAATTTGGGCTGTTGCGCCATATCTGCATAACGGATCGGTGCAGTCTTTGGCTGAGTTATTGACACCCTCTGAAAAACGGGTTGCAGAATTCAAAATCGGCCCGGCGTATGACGTGGATAAGGTTGGATTGGCGTCAGAGCAAACCAAGTTCAACTTTATTTTGAAAACTACGGATTGTGCTAATAGAGACTCCGGCAATAGCCGTTGTGGTCACGATTACGGAACCAGTTTTACTGATGCAGAGAAGAAAGCTCTTCTTGAATATCTAAAAAGCTTGTAATTCCGGCAACTATTGAGTAATGGGATGGGATTATGGACCGTCCCGTTATTTATAGTGACAACGTACACTTCGTTTCCAGTGTTTCCAGATTGCCCAAGTGGGAAGTGGCTGCCGAAATGAAGTATTTAAAAGGGGACAATCATGAGCAATACGACTAATTATTTAGAACAGTACGACGCGGCTGCCGATGAAGATAAATATCCGCTGGTTCGGGGATGGATGTATAGCGAACCACGGCCATTTTTTAAGGAATTGCGCGAAAAGCGGCCGATACTCGTCACGCCTGAATGTACCTTATTGGCATTATTCGATGATGTTACCGATGTATTGAATATGCCTAAGGTATTCACCGTTGAACTTTATGTCGCGAAGATGGCTGATTACTTGATGGCTCATGACGACGATGCGCTGCATACTCGTGAGAAATCCATCATGATGGGCTTACTGAATCGCGACGATTTACCGCAGGTTAGGGCGATGGTCGCCAATATCGGCAAAGAGATACTCGATAAAGCCAATGGGCAAATCGAAGTGGTAAACGATTTCTGTCGAATGGTGCCAGCGACTTTGGTACAGGACTATTTCGGCTTGACAGGTGCAGACCGCAAAGACTTGATCGAATGGTCCTACTGGAATCAGTACAACACGTTTCATAACCAATCTTTCGACCTTCTTCCTGAGGAGTTAGCCAAAAGCGTCTCTGACCATCAAAAAGAAGTTTCGGATAAATTGGGTAAATACATAGCGGGTTTGATTCTACGCCGCTTGCCGGTATCCAAGGTAAAGCAAGCGTTAAGCACCTTGCTGACGCCTTTATGCTTATTGAAAAAATTGCTGGGTCAGTCCAGCCAGACCGATAAAAAACTGAACGACGACATCGTTTCCAGAATGTTGCGTTCCACTTATCCACATGCCGTAGATTTCGACATCAAACGCTTGGGTGTCAATGCAGGCGGCTTGTTGATCGGTGCTATCGAGACCACTTCTCAAGCTGTCTCTCAGGTCATTCAATTTTTGCTGGAGCGGCCTGAATTACTTTCCAAGGCTGTCGATGCCGCGAAAATGGATGATCCAAAGGCTTTCGATAACATAGTTTGGGAGGCCCTGAGGTTTGTGCCCATCGCCCCCTACATGTTCCGTAAAACAGCCAGCGAATATACCGTTGCCAAGGGCACGGCGCATACAACAACTATTAGTGCTGGAACCATCGTACTGACGCTGACCCAGTCCGCGATGTTCGATCCTAAAGCATTTGAATCACCCGATGAATTCATTGCTGAACGCAACTGGTATCACTATTTCCATTTCGGATTCGGCAGCCATGAATGTCTCGGTAAATATGTTGGCATGGTATTAATTCCGGAGATGGTTCGCCAAGTGTTATTAAGACACGGCATTAAGGCGATTGGCAGCATTGATTACAAATCCGGTCCTTTCCCCGAACAATACGATCTTGCTTGGGGTAAATAGTTGTTTGGACCACTATTGAAGCTTCATGAAGATGCCGAGAACGTTGTAAATCATGTTGGGAAAATAAAACTTAGGATTAAAAGCAATGCCGAGTGAGAAACATACAATGATCAAACTGGTTATCACGTAATTAAGGAGACAAATATTATGTCCGGTGGATATACCCACATTACCTTGGCGCAGTTGGCGATCGAAGAAGGTCGCAATCGTCGTGAGGGCTTATTGCACAATGACGCCAAGCGAGCCTTGGGATATTGGAAAAAGTTTTGTATCGTCGGAGCGGTAGCGCCCGATTATCCATATCTTGATGTACTGGACAGTAATTCCAGTGCTTGGGCCGATGCCATGCACAAAGGGCACACGGTAGTGTTATTACGTAATGGGGTTGCCAAAGTACGTAACATCAAGGATGACAATGTGCGCCAAAAATGTATGGCTTGGCTGTTCGGTTTTGCTGCGCATGTTGCTACGGATGGCACTATACATCCTGTCGTCAATCTGAAAGTGGGGCCCTACGAGCAAAATAAAACCGAACATCGGCGTTGTGAAATGTCGCAGGATGTTTATGCGCATGGCCGACTCAATATGGGGGCGCTTGAGTTCAATAGGCAAATATCCACCAATGTGGACGATAGCTCCGATATAAACAACGAGGATCGTATGGATTCGGATGTAGCTCTACTGTGGCAAGATCTGTTGACCGGCGTTTATTCTGGTCTTGATTCCAATCTTAAAGCGCCCAAGGTACACGACTGGCATAGGGCTATGCGTCGCATGATGAAGCTAGGTGAAAGCGGCAACGTATTATTTGCTTTTGCCCGCCACGTAGCCTCCAATCAGGGTTTGGTTTATCCGGTAGCTCCCGAACCTCAATATATTTATGGTCTTAATGTTCCAGGCGGCAGCGTTATGGATTTTGAGGAGCTATTCAAAAAAGCTTTAAACAATATACTGGAATTATGGGGTTGGCTGGCGTTGGCTCTGCAAAACCGAGAGTCTCCACTGGATACCTTGACGAGCTGGAGTTTGGATACAGGTATTGATGAAAACAACCACATGATTTATTGGAGCTGATGTTATGAAACACCGCCTATTTATTAGTCTTGTCACCGCTTTGCTTGTGGGAGCTTGTGCCTCTCCCATTGCCGCAGCTCCCGATGCCAAAGAGCGGGGCCGTTTGTCTACCAAAATGGTAAATCTGAGTTCAGCGGTAGATACCTATTTTGCCGATCTAGCCGAGGCGCCTATCGACAGTGATGCTGCCATTTTACAAAATGCAACTCGCCATGATCCTCGTTTGTTGGCCCCTGAATTTGAGCCTTATTTACTGAAAGTACAGTATCAAAAATCGTATGCAGTATTGTTGCTGTGCACTAAAGACGGCGGTAGGGCGATTATGGAAGACGCCGGTTGTTCCGCCCGCCTGGATCGCCAAGCAACCCATGTTGCACCTTGTGAGTTTACCTTGCTTGTTAAGCAAAGTTGCGATGTTGAAGGAGCAGATCCGCAGTAATAAGGTGATTTAAATACTGTTTGTATTCATTACCTATCTACGCATCAATTATCTCATGTCATCAAAAGTTCGTATAACTTCTCCGTAACGATAAATCGTACAGCTCCTTTTTGCGTAATTGGGGAATTCAAGTAAAAGCAAAGTATTCGACAAACTCAGCGTGAATGGATCTTATATTATCGATCAATTGCGTTCATGGTAAGTTTGTCGAATTACAAAGCGATTAATTTAAGGAGTTTTTGAAAGAGAAAAAAGCCTTACAAAACTTTTGTTATTTTTTTGGCGCGATCCAGTAGCTTTTTGTATTAGTCGAAAGTTACTGTATTTCCTTGTACTTCACTTCGATGGTCAATAAAAAACCCGCTAAGCCTTGCGGCTTGCGGGTTTTCATAGTTCTTTGCACGGCTCTGTACTAATGTTTGGTACGAGGGCCGGTATTGAATAGATTGATTAATGTATTGTTTTTATTATATTTATGAATTTTTATTTTTTTGTGTACCGTCATAAATACCGTCATCAATGCAATGTAACCCATACTTTGCCATAAAAAACTTCGTTGTCCAAGATCATGAAAAGCTTCTTCATATCGTTAATATATTGACTATTTATTATCGCGTACCTAATTTGAAAATCATGAATATCGCTTTGTAAAAACCGCCAATATTTGCCATTTTGTTTTTAGCCGATTGCTTATTTCTAGCGGCTTGCAGCCAACAATAGACATTCAGTGAAAAATAGAAATTACTTTTCATTTTCAGTGAAAAGCACTATAAAACAATAGCTTGACTTTATTTTTGCCATAAAAAAATGTATTTTTATTGTCATTTAATTTCACTTTATGGCAAATCATTACAATTTACGAAATATGCGCATCGCCCTGATTGAGTAAAAATCGGCGCTGCAAACGATCATAAAAACAAGGTATTTCAATCGCTTAATCAAAAGAAAACACCTAAATTAATGCGTTGTGAAAATGCAGTTATTATTTCAATGCACTATTTTTGTGCAAAAACCGCGCGGGCAAGGAGGAGTGCGCTTGCTCCCCACAGGAGTGGCGCGGCATGCAGAGCATGAAAAGTTTGGGAATTTTAAGCGGCTTGTTGATGCGCCAATATAGTGCATCAATCTGACGGGCAAACGAATTTTTACGTAGGAATAGGGGTGTTCAAATACACCCTATTTAAGGTGTAATGTGACCCGAAAAAGCCGGTGATTTTCCGGCTTTTCGGGATGGAGGAAATGTTATGGGGCTTTAACGTTTGTCACTGACGTTCATATAGAACCAACAAATACACCAGCCGGTTTGCAATCCTGAGCATTGCTATTGATGTCGTTAACGTGGATCACCTCCATGTATTGAGTGAACCGATGCCCCAGGTCGTCAACAACATAACCAGGCTTGGAAAGCGTACGCGACACGATGTCACCGATACCGCACAGTTCAACCGCACGTCTGGCGTTATCGGCCCCGCGCGCGCTCCACACGATGAGCTGCTTGCCCTCGTTGTGTTGTCGCCTGGCCCAGCTCACTAATTGATGATTAACCGAATCATCAACCAGCAATGTGCCGTCGACATCGATATACACGACATCCGGTTTCGGATAATCGATAAAGCCTTTTTCTCTGTTATTCATGCAATGTTCCTTGTTCGTTAAAGTGTTTGGCTCATCAGCCCCTTGGAGAACAATAGACCTGTACAGTAAGCGGATCCCCTGAAAGAGCGGATACCGTTACCGACGAGCCTGCCGTTTGAATGCTTATACTTGGCACGTCCATGTGCTGCTTGCATCTAACCCGATGCTGAGTCAAGTATTCTCGCTCGAACAGCTCGGCAGCCTCTTTCGATTTAAAGCCGCCACGCCTGACGCGAGGAATCCCCTTGCGGGCGACCTGGACCGACCACTTGCCGTTTTGATCGTGCTTAACTGTCATGGGCTTGTTCAGCTAAATAAATTTGATGTAATTGACCTTCAACGTGTTGAATGGCCACCTGTACACCGGGCAACCACTCCGGCGTTTTAGCGCCTCCCTCAGCGTGGTCTTGTGTGAGCGAATCCCGGAACCGCCGCCCCAGCTTGGCTAGAAATAGTTCTTGAGCAGAAGTTGAATTACCGTAGTGCTTGGCTTCAGATGCCACCATGGCATGTATCAGGTTCTTAAGCGGCTCGCCAGCCAATTCAAAAATCTGCTTGGCCACCTGATCGGCTAACGCTTCCGTAGTTTGCTGTCTAAGATATTTGAACTTACGGCTCTTATTACCCAAATCATTTTTCAGCCTCGTAAGGTCTCTGTTCCGCGTAGATATGGCTTCGGTTAAAACCGTTACTTCGGTTTCCATCTCAGCCACTGCGCGCGCTGCGAGACAGGAGTCGAGTAGTCCCCAGAAGCGATAGTGCATGTGTTTTCACGCAGCTTGCGAAGTGAAAATGCAGGCTTTCCGAAATCGCGTCGAGTCATTGGAGAGCATGTGAGCTACCCCTTGTTGGGTAGCGATCGAGTGACCAGGACGGCTGGGGCAGCCGCAGGCATTAGCGGTCGCGTAATTTTTGCCGCTTGTTGGGCTGGGAGGCCCATAAAAGCTTTCGCAAAAATAGCGACTCCCCGGTTTATGATCATTGAACTGCTCTTTCGACAGCGTGACTTTTGAAAAGGCGCCCGGCCTCGACAGTTCCCGCTCCTCGATCGCCAGCTTGGCGTTGATGTCGTTGACATGGGTTTGTGTTTCGGAAAGCCGGCGGCGCAAACTCTCAATCTCGGCCTGCTGATCGGTAATGGCCTTTTTCAAATTGCTGACATCGGCTTTACGCTTAAAATAGTCACTAGGATTTATTGCTGTCATGATGAAACTCGCTTAATTAAAATGATAAAAATCGTGCTGCATCAATCAAGACGCAGCACAAAAAAACGCCCCGTTACAGGTAAGTCGTCGGGTCCGCTTTGCTAATGAGAGACTCGGCATCTCTTAACACCGCGCCGAACTGAGCCACATCCGGATCGCACATCTCAAGGCCGCCCAATTCCTGGTTGTAATCCTGTTTTAACCATGCCAGATCCTGTTTGATGCTGGCAAAATCAGCCGACTTACCTTGCTTCGCTTTATCAAGGATGGTCTTCATCCTTCTGCCAAAATTCAATAATGCTCGTTCTTTTTCGTTCATACATACCTCTGCTAGACAGAATCATCCGTCTTTAATAAATTGATTAAGTGATGCCATCCGGCACCGGTGCTTTGAACCCCATCGTCCGATAGATTACCCTCCTTGCTCTCCCTAATAACCGACAGTCCTCCCCAGACTGCCACGCACCTCGCCCCACTGCTGACGATAAATCGCCGACCGCTTGTTAAACGCCGACAAACCGAATGGACGCCCGTCAACAACATCCAACACAAACGCCGTAGACTTGCCTGGAAATAGTCGTAGCGCCTACCTCGCCCGCTTTAACTTCGGCCATGATCGGTCCCAATGCCGCATGAACCATAAATTCCAGGTTGTCACGGCGCTGCAAGGTTGTCGATAGCCCGAACCGGTATTTTGCTTTTTGACGGTTGATCACTATGTAAGCCTGCGCCGCCGGGATGTTGTGGCAGTCGTCCATAATGACCAAGCCGTAATTAAGACTGCTTTCATGCTTGACCAATGTTTGTGTTAACCCTACGGTGAACACTTCCCCTTCCTGGCACTTGCCGCCGCCGATCAAGCCGCAGTCAAGGCCGGTAAAGCGCTTTATGGCGGCTTGCCATTGTTTGGCCAGATCTATCGACTTCACCAGAATCAAACAACGCTCGCCTAAACGCGCGGCAAGCTCAATGCCCATCGTTGTCTTGACGGCACCAGTCGGGACAATAATCACGCCTCCACCATTATCGATAGCCAATTGAATGACACGCTCTTGATAGGGCCGTGGTTCAATGCTGGTTTCGATCCGCACCGGGCGGCTGTTGCGGTCGTCCTGAATCTCACAATGATTTAACCAGTCTGAAGTGTGCCCTCTTGGAATAGCCAAGCCTTGGCAAGTGTCCTCGAACAATCCCAGGTTTGCAGGTATAGCCAAAGTAGACCGGCCAAGCTGTTGCGCCTCGTCATATTTCGGATTGCGAAAAGTCAGCGCTTGCTTGATTTGGTCGGTTTGTTCGTCGCTCAACCCGGTTAAATAAAGCCGGTCTGATAGTGTTGCTTTCATAGTTGCGCCCTACCTTTGCTCATAAATTACACACGCGCCTTTGGGGTTCGTAAAAAATTGGTACAGTTATTTTGTGTTTTTCGTGTTTTTACGTTTTTTATAAATTTCTCCTGCATAAGCTATTGATTCTATAGTTATTAATTTTCAGAAAAAATAACTAAAAAAACGCCGTTTTAACTATACCAACTGTACCAGCCTGCTACAGGGCGCGCCATTCGTGGCCTAGAGCTGGTACAGTTCATTATTTTTAGCGAAAAACCCGAAAATTAACTGTACCAAGCGCTGCATCCTCCGTCATTCATGGCCTAAGGGCGTTTTAGCTGCCCTAAAAAGTGGTACAGCAAATTAGCCCCATTTCCCGCCTATTTATTCAAGAAAACCTCAATCTGGTACAGTTGGTACAGTTCGGTACAGTTAAGTAAAATATTTGCTGTACCACCTTAAACCCTTGTGCGCCGTAGCTTGTAGAAAGCTGGTACAGTTGGTACAGCACATCAGCCCGGTTAACAAAAAAATCATAGCTCCAGCTCCGAAACCGGCACATCCAACAATTTGGCGAAAAGCTGTACCAACTCACCACGGCTCGGCAAGTCGTAATATTTCCCGCCATCCCTGTCGGAACGCCCCATAACGTCTATGTTGAGCTTAGCCATCATCCGACCGATGAGATTCCGCGCGGCGGGTTTACTGATTTTGTCCTCGTCATCACTGCTCCATGCCACAAAATCATCAATCAACTCATAGGCATAAATTCGGGCTTTGCCGCCGAACGGTTCGGGGCGCATGATTTCGTTATAAAAGAACCGGTTAACGCCGCTCAGGTTCGCCAATTTCTCGGCAATCAACGCCTTAGTTTGTGGGCATTTGTAAGGATCAAAACCAGAAATATCGACATTAAGAAGGTAGTACAGCAGCTTGGCCGCGCCGCCGTCATGGATCCAGCCCCATAACTCACGGAAATAAGCAGAGTCCTGCGCTTTTACGTCGGAAGGTTCAAGCACCAAATAGCGTCGCTCCCGGATGCCGGCGTTTAAAACGCGGGTGTGATTGCTGGCAAAAATCAGCCGGCAATAATTCGGCAGAGGCTCGATTTCCAGTCCCTTGCGCTCAAGATTGACTGAAGTTTCTGAAATAATACTTTTCAGGCGGTCAGCCACATGCTTATCGGTCAAATCGACCTCATCGGCAAAAGCATAAGCGCCGTTGGTTTTACTACCATGAGAACCCAATATCATCAGCAACGGCTCCGCCGTCGTGCCTTTGCCGGTCCCCTCAACTGATTTCAAAACGATTGCAACGCTGGGCTTTTCATCAGGCCGTTGGAATAAATGAGCCATCCAGCCGATCAGGTAGCTGTAGGATATTTCATCGCCGGCGCAAATAATGTATTTCAAATGATTCAAATAAAGGGAACAATCACCCTCAACCGGTTTCTTTTGCAAGCCACGGTAAAGATTAAATACCCCGTCAGGGCATTTTTTCGGGTCAGGATAAAACCCGGTACCGTTCGGCATGTAATTTTTATCAGGCCATTCAAGCCATGCTTGGCCTTGATTTTTCTTTTTGTCGCCCACGCCAATCAAGCGCATATGAAGAAATTTTTTCTTGAACTCGGCCGGGGCCTCGAAAGTGAACACGCTGCCCTGGACCTGGCAAGTCCGCTGCCCAACAATGATGTTTTTTCCGCCCAGGACGGTATGCGTATAGGATTCATTGAGCCGTTGCAGTATCTCGATGTCTGCATCATCTAACACCGTTCCGCCGGGCAGGTTTCTTGCGTATTCTTTCAGCGGCTTTGCTTTGGCCGGTTCTGGAGTATTCCCGCCGGCGGGTTCCGCCACGGCTTTGGCATTTTGCGTCCCGGTTTCCTGTGCTTCGGACTGATCGGCAGCCAGCGGATTGTTATTCCCCGCCTCTTCAGCCGTCTGCGCTTTACTTTTTCCGGTACCGGCTTTTTCGGACATAAACAGCCGCTGGTTGTGCCGGGTTATCTCCGGGCTCCAGTTCAGGGCTTGTGAAAAATCGCCGGCGCATTCGAGTAGCCGGTAACAATCCCACGCATCATGGGCGAATCCATCATTCAGCGCATCGCCGCCATGAGAATAAACCCGCTCAATACCATCGGCACAACCGCGCAAAATCGCAACGCCCGGCGCTCTTGATGCGCTACCCGGCCTGATAAATCTATCGGTGCCGAACGGCTTATAGTCCCTACTCATCAGGTAGGACGCGCAACTGTTCGCCTGATTGAATTCATCGATTGGATTACGCCAGCCGGTTAGTTTTTGGCCTTGTTGAGGTTTGCGCGCTTGGATTTTCGGCGGCTTGGCTGCAATGCCCAGCGCGGAATCAAAACAAGGCTTCCATGCCTCCCAGTGTTGGAGCATATCCATAAGCACATCAGGGATTGGAGGGATTGCGGCAGGATTGCCGATAAATTGGTATTCACCACCTTCCGGATGCTGTCCGTGAATCACGTCTTGGCAATTGCCGCAACGAAATTCAAGAACCATCTCACCAGCATGTTTGAGCTGCCGCACTCCCAAATCCTTGGTAAACGTTGGCAAGTTGAATAACACCTTGGCGCGATTCGCTTTAGGGCTTCTGATTTCGGCCCTATCGACATCCTCTAACAAGTCTGAAAGCCGAATATTGGCAACCTCTTCAAAAACCTTGCTGGCCAGCGCCACATTATCCAGGTCAAGCGCCAGCGTACAGCTTGCGCCGTGGTACAGGCCGAAATTAAAGCCCTCGCAGTGTTTAAAGTCATCGGCATTGGCAGAATAGCCACCCGGATTACTCAAGTCTTTAGGCTGATTCCATCCCTTAGCGCGTGGGGCTTTGGTCGGTTTGCCGCCGACCTGTGGAATAGGCACCAGATACAGTCCAGCGGCGCAAAACTGCTCAATTGCGCTAAAACTTTTATTTTTGTTTTGCATTCGTCGTCCTTGCCGGATGCAATACTTTTCTCCATCGGTTATAGTAACCGCGCTTTTGAGGAAAAGTATTGCGAAAAAACCGGCGATTGATTGGGGGCAGTCGTCGGTTTTTTTATGCCTGTTGTTCTTTCCGCCCCTGACTGCTTCCATCAATAACGGCCTCAATGCTGGCAAGGGCCGATGTAATCGCGTCGAACGTACCTATGATCTGGCCGATGGCCATAGGCTCGTTACCGGACAACACATTAGTAAATGACGACAACATATCGATAGCGTGGGTTGTTATCTGATCAATTCCAGCCAGGGTATCAGCATTGATCGTCGTGTCATTTGCTTCGCCGCTGCCCTTTATCACGGCCGCATCCATCCAGGCTCGGGTAATGGCTCGGCTATTCTGAAACAGCGCCATAACATCTAGCATCGAGTAATAAGCATCATCGCGATTTGCCTCATTTTCGGCCCCAGCTAAGTACATACGCCGGTTCAGGCTGACAATGCTACCTAGTGTTTAATTACGTAAATTAGTTACCGTATTTCTTATTTGGCTACCTTTT